>JAHIGH010000139.1 GCA_018900295.1 Patescibacteria group bacterium
AGCGGGGATAATGGGCGGGCATGACGAACGCGAGCAAACATTGAACCAGATATTGGTCGAGATGGATGGTTTTACTCCAAACGAGCATGTTATCGTTATGGCGGCGACGAATCGTCCTGACGTATTGGATCCGGCGCTTGTGCGGCCGGGTAGATTTGACCGGAGAGTGGCTTTGGAATTGCCGGATATTAACGGGCGGAAAGCAATTTTGGCAATTCATGCTAAGGGAAAACCATTTGCCGCGGATGTAGATTGGGATAAAACGTCAAAACGCACGGTAGGTTTCTCGGGAGCGGATCTTGAAAATATGTTGAATGAGTCGGCTATAATGGCGGCGAGGCAAAATAAGAAGGCAATCGAAATGTCAAATTTGGAAGAAGCCGCGACACGGGTAAAATTGGGTCCTGAGAAGAAACGGTTGCAGACAGAATTAGACAAGAGGATGACCGCGTATCATGAGGCAGGACACGCATTGGTGGCGTGGGAAATGCCGCATGTTGACCCAATTTATCGTATGTCGATTGTTTCAAGGGGGATGTCCTTGGGGCATACTATGATTGAACCGGTGGATCGCATACATGAGACAAGGCTTCATCTTTTGGAGCAGATTGCAGTTATGATGGGAGGAAGAGCGGCTGAAAGTCTGGTTTTTGATGATGTTACGACGGGAGCGTCGGATGACATCGGAAAGGCAACACAGGTGGCGCGGGCTATGGTAACGAAATTCGGAATGAGCGAGCTTGGGCCGATTAATTTGGATACGGATCGGAATTTCTATGAACCAAGCGAGGTTTCTCAAGCTATGGCGGCAAAAATTGATACCGCGGTAAAGAATATTATGGATGAGGCATATAAGCAGGCGATCGGGGTTTTGAACAAGCTTCGTGGAAAATTGGATATGCTGGCCGAGGAACTTCTCAAATGTGAGACAATTGAGGCGGATGATTTCGTAAGAGTGATAGGCCCCAAAAAAGCTTTGGCAACAGCAGCGGCGAAGAGCTAAGAGAAAAATTTTCAATTTACAATTTTCAATGAATTTTCAATGACTTAATTTTCAAAATAATTGCAGAGTGGTGTAGAATGGAGATATGTCTATAATTTCACAGATGGAAAAGGATTTGATAAAAGCAGCGCTTGAAGGGATGAGGAATGCTTTTACGGGTACAAATAAGCCGGAAGATTTGAGATTTGGCGCCGCGGTTTTAACAAAGAAAGGAAATATTTATTCCTCCGGTCAGTATTATTCGGATACCTATTCATTAACTCTGCACGCCGAACAATCAGCTCTAGCACATGCGGCTGCCCATGGAGAATATGAGATTGTTGCTATTGCGATAACAGGTAATGAAACCCTCGGGACTAATGATTCAATTTATCCTTGTCATATGTGCAAACAGCTTCTTTGGGAAAGTTATTTGCGATCAAAAGTGAATATGGAGATTTTGTTATTGGACGAGAAGGGTCGGGTTCTGGAAAGATTAAAACTACTTGATGTTATTAATTATCCGTGGCCGAAAGAAGTTTAAACGAGAATAGTTGTACCTATTGACATGGTATATAGTACACAGTATACTATGTACTATGGTTACCAATACGACAAAGAGAATACTAGACTATATACGAATAAATAAGCAGGCAAAGGTTGTTGATCTGGTTCGAGATATAAGCATAACAAATTCTGCCGTACACAGACAGCTTAATAAACTTCTTGAACGGGGAGAAATTATGAAGGTGGGGAAGCCACCAGTTGTTTTTTATATCCTTAAGGAAAAAGGGGAAGTAATTACTACATCTGTGCCTTCGGAGGTTCGAGAATTCATCAATAAAAATTACATTTATGTAAGTCCGGCGGGAGAATTTTTAACAGGGATAGAAGGATTTACGAAGTGGGTACTCTCAATAAAACAGGGAAAATATTTACTTCCTTTGGCGATTGAATATGTTAGAGTAAGGAAAGAAGCCGATACTCACATAGCGCTTGATGGATGGATTGACGCGACACAGGCAAAAGTACAGGATGTTTTTAATGATGGTGTTTTACATAAATTGTTGTATAAAGATTTTTATAGCCTTGAAAAATTTGGTAAGACACAATTGGGGCAAATGGTGCTTTATGCAAAAATATCACAAAATGTAAGGATAATCGATAAAATCGTTGACCAAATATGGCCAGTCATTAATAAAATTTTGCAAATCTATAATATTGATACCATTGCGTATATTCCGCCCAGCATCAAAAGAAAAGTACAGTTGATGACTGAGCTAAAAAAAAGACTTAAAATTCGGTTGCCTGAGGTAGTTCTCGTCAAGGTCTATACGGGAGAGGTTACTGTTTCTCAAAAGTCATTAACAAAGTTTCAGGAAAGGGTCGAAAACGCTAAGCGCACAATCTTTGTGGATATAAATAAATCAGCACTTCTTCCTAATAATGTTTTGATTATTGATGACGCTGTCGGATCAGGCGCTACTATCCATGAAACAGCGAAACAAATTCAACAGCTATTGAAACCAAAAGGGCATATAATCGGGTTTGCAGTTGTAGGAAGCATGAAGGGATTTGAAGTTATCCGGGAAATTTAGGATAGGTTTTTGATTAAGCCTAAATCAATATTTCAATTTAGTTTTTTGTTCGGTCATATTTTATTTTGAGCAGAATTAAAGTGATCAATATAATTGTTTCAATAGTTGCAAATGTTAGAAGAGGGAACAGTTCTCAATTGGGCGTGGAAATTGTGATAGAATTAAGTATAAAGAAATGAAATATATTCGTGCGGATAGGAGTATAGTTGAAAAAATCGAACATGATTTTGGTAAGGAACAGGCTGATTATCTTCATTTTGATGATGGTTTTACTTTTGCCGCTTCGGAAGGAGATAATATTGCAGGTTTCATCTCCACACATATTGGAAAACTTCCTTATATTGAGAATACTTTTGAAAACTATATTGATGTAATAGAAGTCAGGCCGGAATATAGAGGACGAGGAATAGCAAAAAAATTGTTGAACTTGTTGGAAGAAGAATCAAAGAAAAAAGGATTGTATCAAATCAGGGCCTGGAGTTCGGAAGATAAAAAGGAAGCAATTTCAATGTGGTTAAAATTAGGATTTTGTTTGGATCCGCAAGAAATAATTTCCGTGGTTACGAAAAAATCGGTGAAGGGGTATTTTGTTATAAAAATATTATAAAATGAATAAGAAAACTTATGCTTTTGTGGATGCTTCTAATTTATTTTATGGCGGGGAAAAGAGTTTGGGCTGGAAAATAGATTATTTAAAATTGATCAAGTATTTAAAGAGGAAGTATTCAGTTTCGGAAGTTTTTTATTTTGGCGGCGTAGAAATTCATGGATATAGGTATGATTATTTAAAAAATGGAACAGTACCTCTTAAAAAATTAGAGAAGAAATTAGTTGATTATATTGATAAGGAGGGTAAAAAAATAGACGAAGCAAGATTATTGCTGCTTTCCAGACATCTTCAAAGGATCAAATTTTATTTAAAATTACATGGATTTGGATATAGATTGTACTTAAAACCAGTAAAGATTTATTACCAAGCTGATGGCAGAACAGAACGGAAAGCCAATTGTGATGTAGAAATGGCATTTTATTTGATGAAAGAAAAAGACAACTTTGACAGAGTGGTTGTATTGTCAGGAGACGGCGATTTTCTTCCTTTATTAAAACATCTTAAAGAGATCGGTAAAGAGGTGATTATTTTGGCAAGGGGGCCAAGAACAGCCAAGGAGATACGTCAATTTGCAGGCAGTAATTTCAGGGATTTTGTGAGACTAGAAAAGGAAATCAAATATGAGAAAAAATGAGCAAAAAAAAGAAGCGGACATACGAGATATCCGCTTCATGTTTAGTAGACACATACTAACATATTAATATATATTTATCAATATATGAAACGTTTATTGCTTATCGATGGCAATGCTATTTTGCATAGGGCGTATCATGCTTTGCCACCGCTTACTAATACTAAAGGCGAGGTGGTGAACGGTGTGTATGGCTTTTTTTCAATGCTGCTTACGGTCATGAATGATTTGAGGCCTGAGTGTGTGGTAGTATGCTTCGACAGACCGAAGCCGACTTTCCGGCAGACCATGTATGCGGGATACCAACAACATAGGCCGAAGATGGCGGATGATCTGGTGCCGCAGGTGGGTATCGTACATGAGATGCTCGCGAAAATGAAAATTGTGGTTTTTGAGGTGGATGGATATGAAGCGGATGACTTGATTGGAACGATAGCAAGCCAGGCCGGGGGTCCTGTCGCTCGCTTTCCCCATCCGATGTCCTCGTCCGTTCAAGGTGGACTGCGGGCACTCGATGGGGGTCCCCAGCTCGCGCCACCCCCTGCCTCTGATTTAGAAGTTATAATTCTTACCGGAGATAGGGATATGTTGCAGTTGGTGAACGGGCGAGTGAAAGTGCTGGCTCCGGTTGTTGGTGTTAAGAATACTATTCTTTATGACAGCGCCGCGGTTGAGGAAAAGTACGGGATAACACCGGGGCAGATGGTGGACTATAAAGCATTGGTGGGGGACGCGTCAGACGGATATCCGGGAGTCGCGGGAGTAGGGCCGAAAACATCGGCAAGCCTTCTCCAAAATTACCGGACGCTGGAGGGTATTTATGAACATATCGGAGAATTAAATCCGAAGCTTGTCAGGAAATTGGCGCAAGGGAGTGAGCAGGCGGCTTTGTGTAAGAAATTGGCGGCAATTGTGACCGACGCGCCGATAACATTTAAATTTGATGAATGTTTGGTGAGTAACTTTGCTATTCAGGATTGGATTGAGGCATTAGGGGAACAGGGATTTAAAAGCATGAGAGGAAGAGTGGAGACTTTTTTTGGTTTGGAATCTTCAAAGAAGGACGAAAATTTGAA
>JAHIGH010000140.1 GCA_018900295.1 Patescibacteria group bacterium
CATCAACATCTTTCCATCCAATATTCCATCTCAATCCGGCAAGTTGTTTTAAATACTCATCTTCAAAAGCTTCAATATCAACTTTTACTTTAACTAACTCGCTATCTAAAGCCGTATTAAATCGTTCTCCGGTTCTCATTCGTTGTTTTAAACCCGCAATGAGGACATCCGTTTGATTTTTAACAAAAAAGCCCGTTCCGGAAAGATAATACCAAGGTACTTCCCCTGAGCGTAAAGGCTCTAACCGGTTCGTTCGTACTTCAGGTATAAGGCAACAATTTTTATTAAAATCTCTACGAGGTTGGAAGTTGTATTTTTCTTTAAGAGGTGGTGTTCTTAGCGTTTCTGCTGCTGACGGCATAAAAAAACTCCTTTCTTCCGAAGGGAGTACGCTAAAAAAGTACTTCTGCTCGGAAGACTCACGGGGATCGGACTTTAACCGTTGCGGCACAGTGCCGGAATTTCACCGGCTTCACCCTTTTTTATAATGTATTCATTTTATACACTCTTGTAAAAAGAATTGCAATAGTATTTATTTCTTCTATAAGAAAACTATAATCAACCACCGAAAAATGTGGCACGGATTGCCTTGTGAGGAGGAATAGGATAAAATAACGTATATTGGCCCTGTCGTCTAGCGGCCTAGGACGTCGGGTTCTCATCCCGAAAATCATGGGTTCAAATCCCATCAGGGTCACATAGGTATGGCGGGTTGCAGAATTACGAAGCTAAAGATGGATATCGTTGCTTATTTAGCCAATTATATGGCGTAGTCTGGTAGACATAATAGTTAAGCCAATTTGAGAAGAATAAAAATCCATAACTTCGCCAGTTGTTAACCGGAGGTTTGAGTGGATCATTATTTGGAAAATAGTTTTTCGGAATATCAATTGGCAGACCCTTTTCTTTATCGCGCAGATATTCACTTTTTAAAGTATCCACATCGTATTCCAGGTGACCTATCACAAATATTTTTCTTTCGTCCAGTGATGTAACAATATAAACTCCGGCTTCATCTGAATCAGCTATTATTTTTAAGTCTTTTACTTTTTTTATATCTTGGCTGCTTACTTCTGTGTGTCTTGAATGAGGCGCCAAAAATTCCTCATTGAAACCCCGCAATAAAGGCGATCTACGATCAACAACATCATGCGAGAAGATACCAAATATTTTGTCCTTTCTCAATTTTTTTCCAATGCCATAGTGATGATAAAGACCCGCCTGGGCTGCCCAACATATATAAACCGTTGAGGTAATATTCTTTTCAGACCATTTCATTATATCTTTCAACTCTTCCCAATAATCAACTTCTTCAAACAGTAAATGTTCCACAGGCGCGCCAGTTATGATCAAGCCATCATATCTTTGCGACCTAATTTCCTCAAATGTCTTATAAAATGACTTAAGGTGTTCTTGGGACGTATGGATAGAATCGTGCGAAGCCATACGGAGTAATTCAACTTCAATTTGCAAAGGCGTATTGGACAACATGCGCAAAAGCTGTGTTTCTGTTGCGATTTTGGTAGGCATGAGATTGACTATAACTATCTTAAGCGGCCTGATATCCTGATGCAAAGCACGGTTCTTGCCCATCACAAAAATATTTTCTTTTTCAAGGATTTTTTTGGCAGGTAATTGATTCGGAATATTTATCGGCATAGCATTTTAACAGAATTTATTTTGAGGTTTTCTTCAGCGCTTGATCAAGATCATTTGTGATATCATTGATATTCTCTAAGCCCACAGAAAGACGAATGTAGTCCTGCGTAACCCCTGTTGCCTCCTGTTCTTTCCGGGTCAGTTGTTGATGAGTCGTTGATGCGGGATGAATGACAAGGCTTTTTGCGTCACCGATATTTGCCAGATGAGAAAGAAGCTTTACTGAGTCAATAAACTTTTTACCCATCTCTAAGCCTCCTTTTATTCCAAATCCTACCAAGGCGCCGTAATTATTTTTTAAATATTTTTTGGCGATCTTATGAGTAGGACTATCTTCAAGTCCCGGATAATTAACCCAGTTGACTTTGGGATGTTTTTTTAGGAACCGGGCAACTGCCAATGCGTTTTCAGAATGTTTGTTCTGACGAAGCGGCAGTGTCTCCAATCCCTGAAGGAAAAGGAAAGAATTGAAAGGACTTAGAGCCGGCCCTACATCACGCAACCATTGAACACGCGCTTTGATAATAAAAGCAACATTCCCAAGTCCCGGAAAATTACCGAAAACATCCCAAAACTTCAAGCCATGATAGCTCGGATCAGGCTCTGTGAACTCCGGAAATTTACCGTTTCCCCAATTAAATTTACCCGAATCTACAATAACTCCTCCGATTGACGTCCCGTGTCCTCCGATAAATTTCGTCGCGGAACTGACTATAATATCGGCGCCATAATCAATCGGGCGTATCAGTCCGACGCCGACGGTATTATCAATAACAAGAGGAATCTCTGCATCATGGGCAATTTTGGAAATTGCCTCAAAATCCAAGACATCCAGCTTCGGATTACCGATAGTCTCAGCATATATCGCCCTGGTCTTTTTGGTAATTGCTTTTTTGAATTCCTGAGGTTTTGCAGAATTAACAAATTTTGTAGTTCTGCCAAGTTTGGGGAAAGCGTAGTGCAATAATTGATATGTGCCGCCATACAAATTATTGGCCGCAACTATCTCATCCCCTATTTGTGTTATAGTAAGTAGCGCCAATGTTTCTGCCGCCTGTCCGCTTGCTACAGCGAGAGCTCCTGTCCCACCTTCGACAAGCGCGATCCGCTTTTCAAAAACATCCGTGGTTGGATTCATGAGACGTGTATAAATATTCCCAAATTTTCTTAGAGCGAAAAGATCTGCGGCATCTTGCGTATCTTTAAAAACATAAGAACTGGTTTGATAAATTGGTACAGCTCTTGATCCAGTTGTCGGATCAGGTATCTGCCCGCCATGCACTGCTATGGTTTCAAGATTAATTTTTTTCTTAGATTTATTAACAGTCATATATTTTAGACAATAAAAAAACCTCTCCACATGAGAGGCTTTATCTTTGTTTCTCCGATTTAATCGAAGCAAATCCTTCCCTCACGGGTTGGGTTGGGCACCGTGCCTTTAGGTCGGCTGCCGGATGGATCAAAGAGCCAATTCTCTCCCCATCACTCTTGATTATTATTGTTAAATCTATAATAAACTCTTAATAAAGTTTCTGTCAAGAGACAAAAACTTATAGGTTAAATAAATTATAAAAATTTTGTTGGAATGAAGAGAACGTGTGAAACCGGATCAATTGAAGGGCTACCCGTTACCCACATCTTTTTGCTTTGCCACATGCCAGCCATGTATAATATCGGTAAATCTTCTCATACCAATCCATAAAGTTTTTACTCCCGCCTCATGATCACCTTTTCTTGCATGAAAACCTCCAAGTCTTGCAATCATCAGTACTCCCTCGTGTATCGTTTTAGGAATATTCCTTTTACTTTTACTGACCGCACATAGAACATCCCATTCTTCCTTAGTCATTTTACTCATATTATTAATGCATGTTACTCGGGATTTTATTGCCCTGTTTTACCACATCAGGCGTGGTTGTCGAGTTTGAAGTGATCGAGAACTTAGTTTTTAAAACCTTCGTTTCTGCCGGTTGTGCAACTTATGCGCTTTTGTGTACTGGTTTAACAACGCCTAATGACGTGACTTTTATATTGATGTTATCTGTGAGATCTATCTCAAATATCGGCAATCTGGCTGCCAATAGACCCAGTGTTGTATTTGTGTGCTTATCAAATACCTCTTCAAATTTTTCTGTTAATTCTTCCTTTGTGCCTTTGATCCTTTTATCCATAACCTCACCGGCATTTTCATGAATAAAAAGTGCAAAACCGGCCAAATTTTTCCTGGTCGCAGTCTTGTCAAGCCTGAAAAATTCATCTCCCGTGTCGGTAGTTGACTTGACTGTTTTTGGATTTTTTTCATTATTTTTAATAATGGCTACAAATTTTTCGTTATGTGTGCCTTTCAGCACAGGCTCCTCTACTTCAATTTTTCCGCTATTAACTTTTTCTTCTGTATAATCCAGAATTTTTTTTACGTCATCACTGTTAACTCCATATAATTTTTCATTTTCCCACTGAGAAGCCAAGCGCACATATCCGCATCCGAATCCATGTCCTTGGTTATCGGTGTGATAAGAAATCTGTATTCCTTCTTTCTCATGCCATTTTATAGATAAATCAACTGCTTCATGGGGTGTAAGGCCGAGTCCTGCTCCAATTAAAACCATTGGGTATGCAAAAAAACCTCCGGGAATTGCTACGGAGTTTTGGAATTCTCTTGGCATTCTATCTCTATGTTGATTTAATATGGATAATGCATTCTCTTCCGTTGAGATTTCGTCGGGGGGTCTTGGATCAACGCACCTTTCGCGTTTTTTATTTAAAGGAATACTATATGCATTACCATATTCTTTTGATATTGGGATTTTTTCGTACCCAGGTATTTCCGTTCTTCTTATCTTTATCTCAGCTTTTACCATATTATTAACTCATGTTACGCAATATTTTCCTTGTCATTCCTGCGAAAGCAGGAATCTATATAACAAGATTTCTGGATTCACCACAAGGTGCTATCCACTTCGTGCTGTCGCCCGCCTACGCGGGAATGACAGTGTGTAATGTAAGTTATTGAACAAGACTTCCGCATTTTAGCATAGGCGTGCTTGGTTGTCATCTATTTGTCTTTTTTTTTGTTGACCAATTATTTTATTTGCAAAATTAAAGTAATGTGGTATATAATTGTTTTTTATGTATAAACCTGTAACTACACTCACTGATTTTGTGCTCGAGGAGGAACGGAAGAGTAAAGACGCTACCGGCGACTTCACAATGCTTATCACCCACATTGAGAACGCGGTGAAGATCATCGCCAGCCATGTCCGGATGAGCGGACTCGTGGATATCATGGGCGCAACCGGTAATAAAAATGCTTTTGGCGAAGATGTACAGAAGCTGGATGAATTTGCCAATAAACTTCTGGTTGATAATCTGCGCAAAAGCGGGCATGTGTATGCTGTCATATCCGAAGAAATGGAGAAACCGGCATACGCAAAGGAGGGGCAGAGAGGCGCCTATATTGTGTATATCGATCCCTTGGACGGGAGTTCGAATATCGATACCAATTGCCCGACAGGAACAATCTTTTCCATATATAAAACAGATGGCGATAATTTGCTGCAAAAGGGATCCAGACAAGTTGCCGCGGGATACGCGATTTACGGATCAAGTGTGATGCTGGTTTATTCGGCAGGGAACGGCGTTAATGGATTTACGCTTGATCCCAATATCGGCAGTTTCCTCCTCTCCCATCCTGATATCAAAATTCCGCAAAAAATGAAATCTTATTCTATCAATGAAGCATATGAATCTTTGTATGACGAGGGATTAAAGTCATATTTGGCCTATGTCAGACAAACCGGAGGTTATACATCGCGGTATGTCGGGTCAGGTGTAGCAGACGCGCACAGGACGCTTGTAAAAGGAGGGATTTTCCTGTATCCGGCGAATAAGAAGCATAAAGAGGGTAAATTGCGGCTAATGCTTGAAGTGAATCCCCTGGCATATCTTGCGGAACAGGCAGGGGGAGTTGCCGTAAGTTTGAATAAAACATCACCGCTTACGATAATGCCCACAAAAATTCATCAGCGCGCGCCTTTTGTTATGGGAAGCCACGAAGAGGTTGACTTATTTTTGAAATATGCCTAAAGATATAAAATATATTGATTCTGTAATGCTAGTTGATAAAAGGATATTGTTCCGGGTGGATTATAATGTTTCTCTTTCCGAGGACAGGACGATTGCAGATGATGAGAGGATCGTACAATCGCTGCCAAGTATAAAAAGGCTTTATCCGAAGAATAAGTTGATACTTGTTTCCCATCTGGACAGACCGAGAAAACGCGATCCCAAACTATCGCTCGTGGTTGTTGTAAAACGATTACAGAAATATTTGCCCGGCGTGAAAATCTCACTTGTTCCGGATTTTTTGAGTAAAAATAAGGAGATTTTTGAGGAACAAAAGAACGGGGAAATTCTGGTTTTGGAAAACATAAGATTCTATCCGGGAGAAGAAAATAATGATTCCGAGTTTGCGAAGCATTTGGCTTCGCTTGCTGATGTTTACGTAAACGACGCATTCGCGGTTTGTCATCGGGCTGCCGCATCAGTCGTAGGCGTTCCCAAACTCCTACCATCTTACGGAGGGCTGCTTCTTAAAAAGGAAGTTGAAATGATAAAGAAGGTCATTAAAAACCCCAAAAAACCATTGGTGGCAATTATCGGCGGAGCAAAAATATCGACCAAGATCAATTTGATCGGCCACCTAACTGAAATTGCAGATTACGTATTACTGGGAGGAGGACTCGCGAATGTGTTCTTTTTGGCACAGGGACACAATATCGGTAAAAGTATTTGTGAGTATGAATTGGTTGAAAAAGCCAGGCAATTGTTATTTGCCGCTTCTGCCAGACAAACCGCGATTGTTTTGCCAACAGATGTGTTAGTTGGGGACGCAGAAAACAGGGAGAAGGGCGGGGAAATACGAAAAGTAAGTGAAATTTCCGACGGCGAGGCGATTTTGGATATCGGCCCTGAAACGAAAGCGCAATTCGGCTCGATCATCGCCCGGGCGAAAACTATTATTTGGAATGGACCTGTGGGGTATTTCGAGAATCCCCTTTTCAAGCAAGGGACTGATTTTATCTATTATTCTATCGCTCATAATCCTGAGGCAATTTCAATCGTCGGAGGAGGCGATACGATAGCCGCTATAAGTAATAAGGAGTATTTGGGGAAAATTACTCATATTTCAACAGGCGGAGGAGCGATGCTGGAATTTATCGAGAACGGAACTTTACCGGGAATTAAGGCGCTTGAGTAATTTAAATCATGTTACACAAAAATAATTTGTCATTCCCGCGAAGGCGGGAATCCAGTAGGGATAACTGTAGCTCCTTTGTCAAATCCTGAACCATTACTTAATAATGCTTTTACAAAATTTGTTTCCTGTGCTATAATTGTTATAGGATACATTTTATGAGAAACATAGAGCGGTTATCAGGAGCAGGCATTCGATTTGTTGATAAAAAAAGAGAGCCGAATATTAACGACCTTCAACGGCAATACGGTAAAATCCTGGCTGGTTTTTCAGATAAAAACCGTCCTGGAAAAGAGTCTAAAATTAGTGATACATTTCAGATTGTAAGCGAGCGACTGGAAAAACAAGAGGGTTTTGTTTTTGGAAAGCGTCAAAAAGACATTCTTAAACTCAAACTAGCCCGCCATCTTCTGAAGATTCCGAAGGATGAAACTATAGATCATAATACTCTCTATGATGCAATAAAAGAATCTCCCAGGTTCCTTAATGAGAATAGCGGTTCTCTTCATCATCTTCTTAAAACCCACGAACAAAAAACCGTTCAAAAAATAGCCGAGATGCGAAAAAAGCGAGCCGAGATGACCGGCGAGAAAGGACTCAATCCTTACGAAGCTCTTTTTACAACTAAATCAGGCAATTACTATCTTGCCCGTCTTCTCAATATGCCACACTTGCAAGAGGAATCAGAATATATGAGAAACTGCGTAGGCACAAGTGATTCTTATATCAATAGAATGAAAAAAGGCGAAATAGAAATTTTTTCTTTCCGAAAATTAGAAGACGATGCGCCCTTGCTTACGATTGAGTATAATTTAAAGACAGGAATAATTGAGCAAATCAAAAAGAAAAACGACAAATATCTTGCTCTAACTGACCTTTTCTTTGAAGACGCGATTGATGCTTTAAAACAACTCCGCGATACCAAGAACGACCAGGGCAAACCCCGGGAAATCGAACAAATCAATCCTAACGAACTTAAAGACATTAGCGTCAAACCCGAGCATATTTTAACTGACCGAGGCGAGATTCATTTTAGGGATATAAAGGAGAAGAATCCATTTATATTGAAAGCAGCAGAAATAAAACCTACTCCCGATATTACCCATAAAGACGCGGCAAAACTGCTACAAATCTTTGAACATCTGGAATTCAAGCCAGAGCAGATAGCCCATCAGCCAAACGAAATCAACAAAAATACCAAAACGTATGTCGGAAAACTTGAGCCGGGTATTTTTGGCCTTATCCAGCAATACAACATTGAGCATATCTACACTCAATTTCCCGAAGGCAAAGTCGGTCTTGAAAAGGACTTTGAGGTGGGACCAATAACCCTTGAAGAGTTTGAAAGAAAGAGAGAGCAATACAATAAAACCGTCACTGATGAATCGCAAAAAATCGAAATCGGGAGTTATGCCGAAGAAATGATGAAAAGTAAAGATTTCGCCACACTCAAAAAACCAGAGCAAATGACGCTTGTTTGGCTCAAAGTCCGCAATTTGGGGGTTGAAAAACACACGACCATCGAAGAAATCTACCACCACGCCCAAAAATTAGGTTTAGATATTTTGCCACCCGAAGCCGCTCCCTATCTGCTTCTTCGCCACATTAATCAGCTATTAGGTAAAGGTATTGGGATTGGTACGAAGAAAATTATTGACGAAAGCGGTAGTCCGCGTAGGTTCGAGCTGGAGCGCTCCGGCTGGGGTAGGACGTTAGGGGGACGCGAGGACTCCAAATTCAGCCCCAGCTATAAGGTCGTGTTTCGCCTCCCAAAGTAAACCTCATCCAGCGTGATATCTTTGTACGACTTACAGATTCGTGCGGAAAATAGTATTTGTATATACTGGATTCCCGCCTTCGCGGGAATGACAAGTGTAAGTCGTATTTGATGGAATATTTAAAATATTATAAAACTAAGGGTGAGTGAGGGGAATAATTTAGTCGTTTATTTCAGCGAAGAGAGATTGAGAGGATAATCTATTACCTCCGGGAAAGTAAAATATTTCACCTCACAGATATAATTTCAACTTTTTCAACCCCCCGGGGCTAAATGACTTCAAGCCTCGGGAGAAAATTAATGCCTTGACTTTGTAGCACAATGAGCTACAATGTAATTATGATCGTGGTTAGTGGTTTGGTGTGGGATGAATGGAATCGTGAGCATCTTGCACGACACAGCATTTCACCTGAAGAGGTTGAAGAAGTTTGCCACGGTAAATATAAAATATCTGAAAGTTATAGAAAGCGATTATTGATCGTTGGCAAAACAACGAGAGGTAGAAAGATAGCAATTGTACTTTCACCTCAAGATAGAAGTTTAAAGTATTATGACAACGGTGTCTATTACGTTATTACGGCATTTGAAAAGGAGGTGTAAATATGAAAAAAACAAGACAGTCTGCTCCAAATGAATCAATTTTTAGAGATAGAGAAAAAGAAGCGAAGTTTTGGGAAGAAAATTTTGATGATGCTTGGGAAGCTGGTAAGCCTAGAAAAGCTAAGTTCGCTAAAAATTTATCGGAAACAATCAATATTCGTTTGGATTCTAAAACACTTAATATTGTTAGGGATGAAGCAAAAAACAAAGGATTGGGACCGACACAATTAATTAGAATGTGGATTCTGGAAAAAATCGGCAAAAAAGTAAATCCTGCAGGAGTTTAGGGGTGGTTTCTTCCTAATATCTTTGGCGATTTGTGAAGATTAATTCTTGGGTAATTCTGCGAAGAGGGATTGGGAGGCTATTCCATTATCACCGGTTAAACGCGGCTTTTGGTTTTTTTCCGTCTTTATTAGTTTTTCGAGGACATTGAACCTTTGTATTGTCGGCAAAACTGAATCCGGGCACAGGGAAACAGAATCTATTCCTTCACGGACCAAAAATTCAGCAAATTTCGGAAAATCAGATGGACCTTGTCCGCATATTCCCACAGGTAATCCATTCTTGTGTGCATGCTTTATAAGATGCTTTATGAGTATATGAACCGCTTCGTTATTTTCATTTGCTATATGCCCGATAAGTCCCGAGTCGCGGTCAAGTCCAAGCGTTAACTGTGTTAGGTCGTTTGATCCTATTGAAAAGCCATCAAACAGCTTGGAGAATTCTTCGACAAGAAGAATATTTGAGGGGATCTCGGCCATAACCCATATTTGCAGATCTTTGGATAATTGTTTTTTTTCTCTGCTATTTTTATTTTTGGTGTGCGTTAATCCGTTTTTTTCCATCTCTGCCAAAATCTTTTGGCCTTCTTCAGGAGTACGGCAGAAAGGTATCATCACTTGCAAATTGTAAAGTCCCATCTCTTCCCTCACTCTTTTTACCGCCTGGCATTCAAGCGCGAATGCTTGTGTATATTTAGGATCAGTATATCTGCTCGCGCCGCGCCAGCCAAGCATCGGATTTTCTTCGATGGGCTCAAATTCTTTTCCTCCTATGAGGCCTGCATATTCATTTGATTTAAAATCACTAAGCCTCAATAAAACATCATTCGGATAAAAAGCTGCCGCAATAGTCGCTATCCCATAAGCCAGTTTGTCTACATAATAAGCGGATTTGTCAGTATATCCTTGCGTCATTTTGTCTATTTGCTTTTTTGTTTTTGTGTCTTTCAGTGTATCGTAATGTATGAGCGCGTTGGGGTGGATCTTGATGTAATTGGAGACAATAAACTCCTCCCTTGCCAATCCAACTCCTTTATTTGGTATAAATGAATAATTGAAAGCTAACTCCGGATTGGCTACTATCATTTTTACTTCTGTTTTTGGGAATTTGAGGCTTGTGATATCTGTTTTTTCTATTTTGAACCGGAGCAACCCTTCATATACAACTCCCTCTCCTCCTTGCGCGCAACACACGGTTACCTTCTGGCCGTTTTTGATAACTTTTGTCGCATTACCTGTCCCGACAATTGCCGGAATACCAAGTTCGCGGGAAACAATTGCGGCATGAGATGTGCGTCCTCCTGCATTGGTGACTATGGCACTGGCTATTTTCATAATCGGCTCCCAATCCGGATCGGTAATCTCAGTAATCAATACGTCTCCTTTTTGGAATTTATCTATTTGAGACGGATCTTTTATGAAGCGCGCTTCTCCCTGGCCGATTTTTTTACCAACCGCAGCACCTGTGGTCAGTGCTTTTCCTTTTTCAAGAAGCACATAGTCTTCGAGAAGTTTTACGTTATTTCTGGATTGGACTGTTTCGGGGCGCGCCTGGACGATGAATAATTCATCCTTTTCACTGTCATATGCCCATTCAATATCCATGGGTCTTTTATAGTGATCTTCTATCATCGCTCCCCATCTGGCAAGCTTGAGAATCAGGTCATCAGACAAAATATAAGTCTCCCTATCTTTAAGGGAAACCGAAACTTCTTTTGTCGATTTTCTTCCGCTTGCCGCATAAAGGAGTTTCTTCTTTTTGCTTCCGAGTCTCTTGCTTATGATAGGACGGAATCCTTTTTTGAGAGAAGGCTTGAATACCATGAATTCGTCAGGGGTGACAATTCCTTTTACAGTGAACTCGCCAAGTCCCCATGATCCGTTGATGAGGATAACGTCAGGGAACCCGCTTTCCGTATGGAGAGTGAATAAGACTCCGCTTGATCCTTTGTCGCTTCTTGCCATTTTTTGTACACCTACGGACAGCGCGACTTGAAAATGGCTATATTTTTGATCTACGCGATAGGAAATAGCCCTGTTGGTAAAAAGAGAAGCAAAAGCTTCTTTGATATATTTAAGAAGGTCTTTTTCGCCGCGAATATTCAGATAGGATTCCTGTTGTCCGGCGAAGGAAGCATCGGGCATATCTTCGGCTGTCGCGGAGGAACGCACAGCAACATCCAGCTCAGTTACTTTCCTGTTAAGTTTTTTGGCAAGCATTTGATAAGCCAAACGGGTATCCTTCTCCAAATCTTTCGGGAATGGTGACGAAGTTATGAGGCGGCGAATTTTACTGCCTACTTCTTCAAGTTGGCGCATATTGTGCGTATTTAATCCTGTTAATATATCCTGTATTTTTTTATCGATTTTATTTTTTTCAATGAACTGCTTATAGGCATAGGTTGTAACCGCAAATCCAAATGGAACTTGTATTTTCTCGCCGGGGAATGATAGAGAAGGAGTATTGGTGAGGTTCTGATACATCTCTCCGAGATTGGCATTCTTACCACCTACAAGATCAATATCATCTTTATTTATTTCATCGAACCACAGAATGAACTTTTGGCTTTTTTTAGTCATTTGCTTTTCTTTTGAAATTATTTCGATTTTATCAAATATCTATAAGATATGCTACAGCATTATAAAAGATTATCTTGCCATATACCTGACAGAAATACTGCAAGCCTGACAAGTTTTGGACAAAATGCGAACATAGATAAGGCAAGGAGTTTTTAATGAGGGTGGTATAATTAATCTTATGTCGAAACAAAATAAAAGTGAGTTTGAGCTTATTCGGAAGTTAATTAACAAACTTCCGGCAACAAGTCCGGAGGTTATCATGGGCGCAGGCGATGACGCGGGAGTAATAAAACAATCTTATGGATCTTATCTTCTGGCGACTACCGATTCGCAGGTGGAAGGCGTGCATTTTCTTTCACAATTCACAACTCCCAAGGATATCGGACGCAAAGCTGTTGCTGTAAACGCAAGCGATATCGCGGCAATGGGGGGCATACCCACGTATTGCTTGGTGTCTTTAATTTTGCAAAAAACCTTGCAGGAAACTTATATTGATGATCTTTATGACGGAATTATCGAGGAGTGCAAGCGATATGATATCCAAATAATCGGGGGGAATATCAGTAAAGGCCGTGAGTTGGTTGTTGATATTTTTATGTTGGGACAAACAACGCCGAGCCGGTTATTGCTGCGCAAGGGGGCCAAACCGGGAGATAAGATACTGATGACCGGAAGTTTGGGTGAGGCCGCCGCGGGTTTGCAATTATTATTAAACCCAAAACTTGAAATAAAGGCTGAGGATAGGAAGGCTCTGCTTTCCAGGCAATTTACTCCTACGCCGCGGCTTGAAGAAGCCCGGATAATTACAAGTAAACACAGAGCGACTTCGATGATCGATATCAGCGACGGGTTGGGTGCGGATCTTGGGCATATTTGCGAAAGCAGTAAGGTAGGAGCGCGAATTTATGAGGAAAAAATTCCGGTGAAACAGGTTGTATGCGAAGTGGCTGAAAAACTGAAAAAAAACGCGTGGAAATTGGCGATTAATGGCGGGGAAGATTATGAGCTTTTGTTTACAGCGCCGGAGAGCGAAGTTGCAGGTATTATTTCTGCGGTTAAACAGGGATCAGGTACTGATGTGAGTGTAATCGGCAAAATTTTGCCCGAGGAGGAGGGAAAATGGATGGTATTGAAAGATGGTAAAACAGTGCCGTTGCCTGAAAAAGGATGGGA
>JAHIGH010000141.1 GCA_018900295.1 Patescibacteria group bacterium
AAAAGAGGGCCAGTTGCGTTGTCTATCAACTTCATGATCGAAGATAAATTTGGGTCTCTGGCGTTTATGTTCCCCATCATATTTATCTTTCTTGGTTTCCTCTTCCTGCATATTAAGCGGTTCTATTTTTCACGCCTCAATGTGAGTCTCGGATATATTCTATTTTTTGTTTCATTACTAAGCCTCACGCGTACAGGAAAAATAGGCGCAGAGATATTTTCGATTTTTGAAGAAATTCTTTCTCCGCGAGGGGCTGATATTGTTTTTATCGGCGGCTTTGTGGTTGGTATTATTGTCTTCTTTGATATATCAGGTGATGAAATTTTTGAGGGGCTGATGGCAATTGGCGCGACTCTCCGGCGACTTATACCACGATCTCTTTTTTTACGCAAACCCAAATCGCTTATTGACCGCAATAAACCAATCACTATTAAAGGAGGACAGGTGCAGGGGCATGGGCAGGAACGTAAAGAAGAAATCGCACCACTCAAAGAAAACACTCCGACGCCGGTTATACATAAAAAAGAGGCTGAATTATTACCTGATAAGCTGGTCAGTAATGTATTAAGCCAAACAATTCACGGTGTATGGGAGTATCCATCACTTTCATTGTTATCTGAAATCTCAACCCATAAAGCTGACAGAGGCGACATAAAAAAAACGGCATCGACTATTGAAAAAACTCTTGATAGCTTCGGGATTGACGCGCGCGTAGCGGAAGTTAATCTGGGTCCGGCTGTGACACAGTACGCGATAGAAATTGCCCTGGGCACAAAAGTGTCTAGAATTACTTCTCTTACGAATGATCTTGCTCTTGCGACTGAAGCTCCCGGAGGACAGATAAGAATTGAAGCACCAATCCCGGGAAGAAATCTCGTTGGTATAGAAATTCCTAACCGCTCTTTGGAGATTGTGACACTTCGGACAATGCTAAGTTCTACTATCATGCAAAAAGCCAAATCAAAATTGTCTGTTTCTCTAGGACTTGACGTCTCAGGTAATCCCCTTGCTGTAGACATCGCAAAAATGCCTCATGTGCTTGTTGCCGGCACAACAGGATCCGGAAAGTCGGTCCTCATTAATTCATTTATTTCCTCGCTTTTATTCCGTGCCTCACCGCAAGAAGTGCGCTTGATCCTTATCGATCCCAAGCGCGTAGAATTTACAGGGCTTAACGGTATTCCTCATTTACTTACACCGGTTATAGTAGAACCGGAAAAGATTTTATCCGCACTTAAATGGGCTATGACTGAGATGGACAAGCGCTACAAACTTTTTGCCGGGCGGGGAGTACGCAATATTGACTCTTATAATGAACTTGCGGGTTTTCAGGTATTGCCTTATATTGTAATATTTATTGACGAGTTAGCTGATCTGATGATGTTCGCACCTGTTGAGGTTGAGGATGCGATTGCCAGAATAGCACAAATGGCCCGCGCGACGGGAATACATCTGGTTATCGCCACGCAGCGCCCGTCGGTGAATGTTATAACAGGTCTTATTAAAGCGAATATACCATGCCGTATTGCTTTTAACGTCTCTTCCATGATTGATTCCAGGGTTATTATAGACAGTCCGGGAGCAGAAAAATTACTTGGCCGGGGAGACATGCTTTATATTCCTCCGGACCAAGCCAAGCCAACACGTATACAGGGGACTTATGTTTCTGAAAAAGAAACAAAAAAATTAGTTGAATATCTCAAATCCAAACATTATCCTGTTGAATATACTGAGGAGGTTACCACACAACCCCTTCCATTGAAGGGAAGCAAAATGACGTCATCCGCCGGAGCAGGCGGACACGATGGAGAATTGGAAGAAGCTATTCGTGTTGTTTGCCAATTCAATACCGCTTCAGCATCATTTTTACAACGCAAAATGTCTATCGGTTACGCAAAAGCCGCGAGGATTCTTGACCAACTTGAAGAAATGGGAATAGTCGGTCCTGCGGAAGGAGCTAAGCCAAGAGATGTATTAGTGAGAAATGCCGAGGAATATTTGAGTAATTTGAAACAAGGTCAATAATTTTCATCAACGCTGCCTATGGTTCGAGCCGGACAAAAATTATATGAAGCAAGAATTCACAAATCTTTAACGCTTGAAGAAATCGCGGAGGCGACGAAAATTCGTCCTCAATTCCTGACAGCAATTGAAAAAGGAGAATATGACAAACTCCCCTCTCCTGCTTGTGCGCAGGGATTCGTCAGAAATTACGCTTCATATCTTGGCCTATCACAAAAAGAAATTCTCGCGCTTTTCAGAAGGGAATTTGATGAGAAGAAAGCATATAAAGTCCTCCCTGACGGCCTAACCCGGAATAATAGCTTTTCGCTGACGCGGGTACACATCCAACAGTCATTTTTTGTCATCACGCTCGCGGGTATTGTATTACTTGGTTATCTTGGATTTCAATACAGGTCTATGTTCTTTCCTCCTATGCTCACAGTTGACTCACCCAAACAGAATGCTCAAACGAAGAAGGAGGTAATTGTCTCAGGAAAAACTGATCCGAATGCGACTGTACTTATAAATAATGAGCCGGTTCTACCAAATACAGACGGAGAATTTACAAAAATCCTTACGCTTTTCCCGGGCAAAACTTCAATAATTTTAAAAGCAAAAAACAGATTCGGGAAAGAGACCGTATTGGAAAGAGATATTGAGGTGAAAAACTGATTGATATTGATATTGGCTTGAAAATGCGGTAGTATTAGGGTCATGAAAGCGAATATTAGTTTGAAAATAGTGGACATACTGGAAAAAGAACTTTCTTATGCGGATTTTGCAGCAAAAATGTTAAATAACGAAATCAAAATTTTTGAGAGGGAGTATTCCATGAGTTCAAAAAGTTTTTTAAAAAGGTTTGAAAAAGGCGAACTTGGCGATGATAGAAAGTGGTTTGGTTGGTATGGTTTACTTCTAAGCATGAATGACTGGGATGACACGAAAACAGAAATTACAAAAACCCTCAGAGCTAATTAAGCTTTATAGTCAAAAACTTAGTCATGAATTTGAGAGAAAGCTGTCGCCTCTTGGTTTTGAGCTTAATTTTCAATATAGGAGTCCTCACATTGCTCATATTTCGGGTTATGTTGTCTTTCGAATAGGGTGGATCTTGGAATTTGTCAGGCCGGAGAAAGAAGGCGACAGAACGGAAATAGAACCAGGCCCAAAACAAATGCCTATGAAGAAATATGAAATTCCCCGGCGGAAAAAAGCACTGGAAGGAATAATGGAAAAATTTGCCGCCGAGCCGCTTCCTGTATGATTCAGGGTTTTTGTCGAACGACAGAGATTGCTTCGTCGGCTTTAGCCTCCTCGCAATGACAATGCGTTGCCGCCGCAGTCTTTTTTTCGGGATTGACAAGGCATACCGAATTGCGGTAACTTATATTTATGCTAGATCCTGTGCAATTGGTTTTATTGATTGTAATAGTAGTGCTTACCCTGCTTCTTATCATTTTGGGAATTCAGGTGTTTTTTATACTATCAGGGGTACGAAAAACTGTTTCGAAAACCAATAATATTCTTGAAAAAGCTGATTCTATTACGGAAAGCGTCAAAACACCTCTGGCTGCTATTTCTTCACTTGCGTTGTGTTTTAAGACATCCTCACTCGTAAATGTTGCGAAATTTATTAGAAATCTTCTAAACCAAGAAAAAGACGAAAAGGAAGAAAAGAAGCAGCATAAAGAATAA
>JAHIGH010000142.1 GCA_018900295.1 Patescibacteria group bacterium
ATAGCACCTCTGTGGTATTAGATCCCTCAACGCGACTCCGCCTTGGTCGGGATGACAACAGGAGTTCTATAGAGATAAACATTACGAAAGTACGCGAGAAGAGGAGGGCAGATGCGGAATATTTTCTGGCGCAAAAATACACCATTGGAAAATCAATAAAAAGTATTCAAATTGGAGAAATTACGCAAATTTTTAGAGGAATTGAGCCCGGAAGTAAAGCTTATAAAAAGAGCGGGAAATTATTTCTGCGTGTAAGTAATATCGGTAAATACGGGCTTCTGGAAAAAAGTCAAAAATATATAAGCAATGACCTATATGAAAAATTACGAAAAAAATACCAGCCACACATCGGCGAAATTCTTCTCGTGAAAGATGGTAAGCCCGGCGTCGCCCTTACGATAAACAAACCAATTGAGGGAATAATCTCGGAGGGAATTGTCCGGTTAAAGTTTAACACAAGTTTGGCCCCTGAATATATCAGTCTCTGCATCAATTCACTCATTTGCCAGTCCCGGATATCAACCGACAAAGATGGATCACTTGTGCCGCATTGGAAAATAGAGCAAATAAAAAAACTTCGGATACCGATTATCTCCCCGGAGGAAAGAATGAGCATATTAAATAATATAAAGAAATCCGCTGCTCTTTTTCAGGAAAGTAGGAACAACCTAACTCAATCGGTACAATGGATAGAGAGAGCGATTTATAATATTCTTTAGAAGAAGCGAAAAGCTTTAAAGAAATTTTTTACATCATCAAATATTTTTTGAAACGTATTTCGCTTATCAGCTATTTTCTTTTCAATCTGGTTTTTCTTATCTTCAGCCGCTTTGCTTGCTTGATCATTTAAGGTATTAGTATTATTTATTACAGTATTAACGGTGTTTGTTTCTGCTGATCTCGTTGTACTGCCTTTATTAGTAATATTCACTGTAGTATTGCCATTTTCTAACTCAACTTTTATATTGCCATCTTCAGAAGAATAACATTTACCATTGACGCAAACATTACTCTTTCCATTACTTGACTCTGTCGTGGTACATTTTCCGTTCTGGCAAATCGTATTTTGACCCGTATTAGTCTTTACATTGACACTGGTTTTTGAGTTAGTACCATTATTAGAGACGTTAACACTCGTCTCCGCGAGCGCCGTCTGCGTAAATAATATTGCTGCGACAATGAAAATTACCATTATCCTCACACTATAACATAATAATATTTTTTTGCAACTCTCCCTCCATGCTGTATAATAGCTACTATGAAAAAACAATTCAACGGAGACACGACCAGGCTCGAAGAGCAGTCAATGCTTATTGCCGGCGAGATATTCAATTCTCTAAATCAATATACCCATGACAGCAATATTTCTAAATTCTTTTTGACCGACGATATTGCCAATGCGTGTTATGGACTGGCAGGAGGATTTGCCTCAGTTATTTATATTCCTCAGCCCGAGCCGGAAGAAATAAAAAATACCACGGCCCTTTCATTTATCTACGCCTTGATGACATACGGTTTTAACATTTATTTAAAAGAACACTCATTATCGACAAATGCCGCGCCATATACGTTGCCCAGGGATCCCAAGATCATAAAAAAGATACAAAAAAAGACATTGTCATACACTTCACGCGGCAAACTCGTATCAACTCCATTGGCTGATAAAATTATCAGGATTTTAACCAACAATATAAAAAATCAGGTTAAAATAGAAGAATTTACTTTGAAAGGTTACCGGATTAACAAAAGCAAGTTTCTTGATTACTCAAAGCTTTCAATGTATTGGGGATATAATTTTGCCCGGGAGTTACTGAATTCTTAATTTTTTACAACTTTTTCCCAGGGGAAGCCCTCGCGTCCGAAATGGCCATAAGTTGCGGTTTGACTATAAATGGGTCGGGAAAGATCGAGAGCCTCAATTATACCCTGTACCGAAGTATCAATGAGCTTGTTTTTGAAATCCGCAAGCGCCTTTTCCGATACGGTTGCGGTCCCGAAAGTGTCAATTGTCTGCATCAGCGGACGAGGTTGCCCGATCACGTACGCAAGACCTATCTCGCATTTTCTCGCCAGACCTGCGGCAACAATGTTTTTTGCGATAAATCGTGCCGCATAAGCGCCGCTCCGGTCAACCTTACTTGGATCTTTCCCGCTAAAGGCTCCGCCGCCGACACGGGCATAACCGCCGTACGTATCAACGACAATTTTTCGTCCGGTCAATCCTGCGTCTGATTCAGGACCGGGAATATGCCACAATCCCGTGCCATTGACGACAATATCTTTGTCTTTAGGTAGCGCGAATTTATATTTTTTGAGTACCGGAATAAAAATATTTTTAATAATGTCGGCGCGTACTTTTTCCGCGCTTGTTTTTTCATCATGTGCGACAGCCGCGACAATTTTTTCTATCGTGGCAGGTTTACCATCCTTATATTTTACAGTGACTTGAGACTTGCCGTCAGGACGAAGCCATGGTAATTTACCTGTTTCTCTCATCATATCAATACGCTCGGTTAGTGAATGCGCTATGCGGATCGGCAAAGGCATAAGCTCCGGTGTTTCATCACAAGCAAAACCAAACATCATTCCCTGATCGCCTGCCCCGACTTTATCATTTTGGTCAACGCCCATCGAAATTTCGGGAGATTGTGTATGAACATAATTCGCAAAAGTGGATTTTTGGCTAAAACCCCACGCGGGAACAGTATATCCCAACCGCTTTATTGTATCCCGTGCGGCCTTTTCAAAATCAATTTTTGCTTTTGTTTTGATTTCACCGAACAAACAGATTTTGTTGGCG
>JAHIGH010000143.1 GCA_018900295.1 Patescibacteria group bacterium
TGTATTTTTGCGCCAGAAAATATTCCGCATCTGCCCTCCTCTTCTCGCGTACTTTCGTAATGTTTATCTCTATAGAACTCCTGTTGTCATCCCGACCAAGGCGGAGTCGCGTTGAGGGATCTAATACCACAGAGGTGCTATGGAAATTTGTGGTGTGAGATTCCTCGACTCCCTTCGGTCGCTCGGAATGACAATCTTTAAATAGAGTCTCAATCTTATCAAAACCGATTCTTTTCAATAATATATTTTCTGCTTTAGAATACAATGTTTTTGCAGATTGTATTTTTTTTAATCCCCTTTTTACTACCTTGCCTATCTTAATTTGCTTTTTAAGAGGCAACGCAGGGATCAATATGTTGGCGATTTGTTCTATCCCAATAGAAGCTAAAGAGGCGAGTTTTTTTCCACGCTGGATTTGCGGCAGTCCAAACTTGGTATTAAGGAAAGCTAATAAAAAATAGGGGTTAATTAAATCTCTTTTCGGACGCAGTGCGAATAAATTCGGACTGATGGTATATCTGCCGTTAGCAACGGTCTCAATAATTCCAAATTTCACGTCTCCAACGCGCGCAATCAGGAGATCCTCATTTTCATATATTTGTAAATTATTTTTTTTACAATTCTCTTTCGATATGAATACCGAATTCCCATCACCGCAATTCCATCCGTCCAGATTGGACGGCCTAAGAACTTTTATTCCATTTGTTGTATATAATGAGGCTAAGAGATTTGATCCGGCAGGTCCGGTATTTATAAAAACACATACTTCTCCAAGCTTCTTGTATTTACCTTTCCTTAATTTTTTTTGTAATTTTAGAAATTTTGGCTGAAAAAACTCGGCGTCCAAACGACCGGCATCACGGATGTCAGAATGATTTACGATTGAATTAAGCATATTTTATACAAACTAATATTGAAAAGCTCTACCGCTCTCCTGCTTGTCATCTCGACCAAACGAAGTGCGCGGAGAGATCCAATACCACAAGCCTGTTTTATCTGATCTGTGGTGGGAGATTCCTCGACTTCTCCGTCCAAGGCGGATCCGCTCGGAATGACAACTTCTTAAACAACCTCCTAGAAACCGAGTTTTTCTTTCTTGATAAATTCCCTAAATCTTTTTGTAATTTCAGCTAAGTCATGGGCGATTAATTTTCCTGAAAGATTCTTGCCACTTTTTTTGGAAACGGCCATAAAAACAGGGTAATCAACGGGCTCTTTCCCATGCCATTTTTGGAGAAACAATAAGCTGGTTTTGACATTTGTGTGCGGCTTGAAAGTATTTGCATCCAAACCAATTACTCCTATTATCCTGGCTTTCGTAAATAGCCATTCTCTAATATAAGCAAGATTCGTATTATTCAGAACACCCTGAGGGACGACAAGCGCAGCACGGCCTCCGGGGCGTAAAAAACGGATAATTCTTTCAATAAAAAGTATGTGTCTTTCAACAATAAATCGCCTTTCGCCCTTATTATTTTTCGCGAGTTCATACTCCTGTAATATTTCTTCATCTCTTATTTCACCGCCAAACGGCGGATTGGTACATATTACATCAAAATTATTGTCAGCTACTTCTTTAATGGTCGCCAGCGAATTTGCTTTGTAAATATGCGCGGTCTCAAATCCCGAGATTAAAACCAGCGCCTTCGCAATCTTCGCCATGCGTTCGTCAAGATCAACACCATATATTCTGGAGGCTGTATCCTGATTTTTAACCCATTGAGCAGCATGCAGTAAAAATCCACCAGAACCACAGGCGGGATCCAAAATATATTCATCTTTTTTCGGGTTTAATATCTCTATCATTTCGGCAATAATATGACGGGGAGTAAAATATTGCCCCCTGCTTCCTTTCGCAGACTTGGGCAATAAATACTCAAATGCTGTGTCAATGATGGCAAGATCTGTTTTGTACAAAGCAATTTTACTTAGCTCTTTGACGCAAATAGTTAAGTGGGCGGGGGAGAGTTCTATAACATCTTTTTTGTCAAACATCCCGGGCCATTCTTTTTTCGCATGATCGAAAAGAAGCCTGATATTTTCTGTTTGAAACGATAATTTTCCCGTTTTCTCAGAATATAATTTGGCATAAATAAGTTTGAGAATTTCTTCAAATGGTTCCGCTCCTGAAGAGGCTAAAACTAATTCTTCCAGTCTTTGTATAATTCCAGGCAACATAATAAGCCTTATCCTACTTTATTTATCCAAACAGTGTCAACTTCGCTTTATCTGATATAATCTTTCAGAAAAGAAATTTATGAATACTTTTTGGCATAATTTACCGACTCCCTTTACCGTCCTCGCTCCGATGGATGGCGTTACAGATATGGTCTTCCGCCAGATCGTTACTCAAATAGGTAAGCCTGATGTTTTATTTACCGAATTCACGTCATGCGACGGATTGATGTCGGAGGGGCGAAAACGAGTAGAACAAAATCTGTTATTTGAGCCAAACGAACAGCCGATCGTGGCGCAAATTTGGGGTGCAAACCCCAAAAATTTTTATGAAACCGCAAAACATATTAAGAAACTAGGGTTTTCCGGAATTGACATAAATATGGGCTGCCCTCACAGACCTGTTGTCAAAAACGGATCATGTTCGGCCCTTATAAAAAACCAGCCTCTCGCGGCTGAAATTATCAAAGCAACAAAAGAGGGAGCAGATGGCTTGCCGGTGAGTGTTAAAACAAGAATCGGTTTTGAGACAGAAAATATAGATGAGTGGATTGGATTTTTATTAAAACAAAACCTGGCTGCGTTGACTGTCCACCTGCGTACTGTCGCGGAACTTTCAAAAGTGCCGGCGCATTGGGAACTTATGCCCAAAATTTTGGAAATGAGAAAAAAGTATGCTCCGGAGACGGTCATTATCGGCAATGGAGATATAACTTGCCTTAAGGAAATAAATGAAAAATATAAGAAATACGGGTGCGAAGGATTTATGATCGGGCAGGGAGTTTTTGCAAACCCCTGGATTTTTGACAATTCAAGAGAAAAGGCTGACATAACTGTTGAGGAGCGTTTTGAAATTCTCCTGAGGCATATAAATTTATATGAAAAAACCTGGGGTAAGAAAAAAAATTACGCAAATCTCAAAAAATTCTGCAAAGCTTATATCAATAATTTTCCTGACGCCAGCCGGTACCGGGAAAAAATAATGGAGGTAAAATCGCTCGCGGAACTGCGGGAAGAGGTAATTAAATTAAGTCATGTTACACAGTGTCATCCCGACCAAGCGTAGCGCGTGGAGGGATCTCATCTCACTCGGCAAATTGAGAAGGAAAACATTTCTCTCCGGCTTTGTGGTGTGAGATTCCTCGGCTCGTCCGTTGGTTGTTGGACTCGCTCGGAATGACAAGTTTGTGTTAGTTGAAAAATTAACTAAACGTGTTGTCAGAAGCTGTCCACTAAATGCTTGATTTTGTCAGCTTTTTTGTATCTTTCGTGTCAAGCATAAAATCAGCGATAGAATAGAATCTTATTAGCTCACTGCGGGTGAGTTTTTTTTATGACATTACCAAACGAAACAGAAAAGCCTTGTAAGCGTATTATTTCCTCTGCAACCGGCACGAATGCCGGTCTGATTTCTTCGGTTATATTGAAAAGGGTAAATGTTATTTCATCAATTCGGTGAGTTTTTTTTATATGATTCCAAAAGAAACACTACCGCCGACAGATATACTTAGACAGAAGGTAACCGGCCGGGGAATTAAAGGTGATCCTGTAGGTGAACTAGGAGGAGCTCGTTGGGTTGATTTTCAAGCCCCTTCCGCTTTCAAGGGTCCTCGTATTGAGCCTGCAGTCTACGACGCTCTTATTAATGAAGGCGCTCATACTTATGTGGCACAGGAGCTTCAACCTTATTTAAACATATGGTTAAAAAATAATCCGGGAAAAAAGGTCGTTAATTTCCATGTAGGGGAACCCTCGGAAATACCACTTGATAGTTATTTTAGTGAAGGAATTAAAGTTTATACGCAGAGAAAAAAAGAAGACTTTGGATATCAGAGTACTAAAGGACGTGAAGATGTCGCAGAAGTATGGGCCGGGCATATTAACAGATGGAAAATCTACGCAGATCCTGTACAACCTGAAGAGCTTATTTTTGGCGCATCCGGCAAAACTTACGCAATTATGCTCGGGAGTGTTTTGAGGCGAGACGGAATGAATGCTACGGTCTTTACTCCTATGTATCCCGGGCATGCAGCCGCAGCCATGGAAGCTACAAGCGTAAATAAGGAACCAGGTAAACATGGTATTTACGGAATTCCTGTGACAGAAAAAAATCATTGGATGCCTGATCCAAATGAAACCGCAGAAATATTAGATACAACTAAGCCGGGATTTATTATAATATGCAATCCACAAAATCCCACAGGAGGAGTATTGACAAAAGAGACAGCAAAGCCTTTCGTCGATCATGTGAAGGAAAATCCCGAGACGGTAATATTTGAGGACTTGGTATACCATCCAATTGTTTTTAATGAAAAAATGGTAACTCTTGCAGGTTATAAAGAGATTCAAGCTAACGTGGTTGGCATGGACAGCCTATCAAAAGACTCCGCCGTTACAGGAGCCAGAGTCTCAGCGCTAGTGATCCGTAATGAAATTAAACAAGTACGCGATGCTGTATTAGCGAAAATGAATCATCTTATTAGCAGCGGACCTACACCTGAGTCAGTGATTGCAAAAGGCGCTCTTTCCGTGGAAGGAGACCGTGAAATTGTAAAGAGGGTAGATCTTTACAAAAAGAAAAAAGATACAGTCGTTGAGGCTTTTAATGAGGTAGGACTTGATTCCAATAACCCGGGTGGGGCGTTTTATTTAATGGTAAGAGTTCCTGACGGTGTTACGGCATCAAAATTCGCCAAATTAGCTGCTCAATACGCAGGCGTGACATTTTTGCCTGCCAAGAACTTCGGTTCGTGGAAAAATGCAGACGGCTCATATAAGATTAAGAACCCCAAAGGAGAACCTCTTTATCCCGAGGAAACCGCAGAAAGGTATATCCGAGTAGCATACGTCGGAGATATAAACGATATGGGTGATGGAATCAGGAGACTTGCGCCGTTAATACAACAATTAGGGGGACAAGCTGCTGCGGCTGCAGCTTAATTAAACTTTGCGGGTATATTTTATAGTTATAAACAATTTTTCCAGGCGGTTTGTTGGCCGCGTTGAATCATAAAGGCCGCGGTTCTTATAGACTCTTGCGAATTTTTGCGTAAATCCGGATTGGGATCAAGACCCATGTTGTTGCGGGCGTTTATCCAGGTTTCTTATTTGTTTGTATATATCTTCATATACTCCGTCAATATTTTGCACTACATCTAAGTTAGTATACCTAATAACTTTAATTCTATATCTTGCTTTCAATATGTCGCTTCTTAAGGCATCATATTCTTCTTGCTGAGCATGGGTATCGCCGTCAATTTCAATAACCAGTAAAAGTTGCGCACAATAAAAATCAGCAATAAA
>JAHIGH010000144.1 GCA_018900295.1 Patescibacteria group bacterium
ATACCTAACCCTCCTTCGCTAAAGCTACGGAAGGGCACGGCGATACTTTGACTTGTGCCCTCGAAGCCTATAAGGCGAAGAGGCAAAGCTACGGTAGGTATATACCAAATTTTTGCAAAATGATTGCGGAGTGGTATATAATGTAGACTACAATTTGAAGGTTGTTGAAAATAGACCTCACCCTTACCCTCTTCCCCGATCAGGTCGAGAACAGGCTCTAAGAGGAGAGGGAATAAAAAAATAAATATTATAATTATGAAAACATTGGTAATAGTAGAGTCACCTACAAAAGCAAGAACAATCGGTAAATTTTTGGGAAAGGAATATGAGATCAAGTCCTCGATGGGGCACATTGTTGATTTGCCCAAGAGTAAGTTAGGAGTTTTGGTCGAGGAAAAATTTGCTCCCCAATACGAAGTCGTTGCAGCTAAGAAAAAGATTATCGGGGAATTGACGAAGTCGGCAAAAGACGCGGATGTAATCCTTCTCGCGACTGATCCTGACCGTGAAGGAGAAGCAATCGCTTCAAACATCAGAGATGTTCTCATCTCAAGATCAAAGATTAAAGATCAAAGATTAAAGTTTAAAAGGATTGTTTTTCACGAAATTACAGAGGAGGCTATAAAAGAAGCGCTTGCAAATCCACGGGACGTTGATGCTAATCTGGTCAATGCGCAGACAGCACGGCGGGTTTTGGACAGGTTGGTGGGTTATCAGTTGTCTCCGGTTTTGTGGAGAAAGATCAGGAGAGGCTTGTCAGCCGGAAGGGTGCAAAGTGTTGCACTTCGTCTTATCGTGGAGAGAGAGAGGGAGAGAGAGAAGTTCACGAAACAGCAGTATTGGACGGTGCACGTAATATTAGATCAAAGATCAAAAATCCCCACTACGCAAAAGCTTCGCGGGGCAAGCAAAAATCAAAATGAGGGAACGGAGTTTTCTTTAATTGAAATAAACGGAGAGAAAATAGAGACTTTTCAGAAATTTGTCCTATATGATGGGGAATATAAAGTTACGAAGACTATTATTGATAGTCAACAGAAAGCGGATGAGATCGTCAAGAATATTGAAGGAAATTCATTTGTTGTCGCGGATGTGGCACAGCGGCAGATGAAACGAAGCCCTTACGCGCCTTTCACTACTTCTACATTGCAACAGGATGCATCCAGGCGGTTCGGATTTTCAGGAAAACGGACCATGAGTCTCGCGCAAAAATTGTACGAGGAAGGTCACATTACTTACCACAGAACCGATAGTGTAAATTTGTCTTCGTCAGCTATTGCCCAGATCCGGTCATATGTCCAAAAAGAATACGGAGAAAAATATATACCAGAAAAGCTCCGGATTTATTCGGTCAAACAAAAACTCGCTCAGGAAGCGCATGAGGGTATCAGGCCGACAAAAGTACAAAAAATAAGCCTGCAAATAAATGGAGATATTGTAAATGATCATATAAAATTGTATGAAATGATTTGGGGGCGAGCGGTTGCATCACAGATGAATGACGCGATAATCGAATCAACGACTGTGTATGTGGATTCGGATGCTCGGGGTCCTGTCGCTCCCTCGTCCAGTCCGACGTCCTCGTCAGCTATGCGGACTGCGGGCGCTCGACTGGACGCCTCCGGTCGCGCCACCCCTCGCTTTCGTTTCAAAACTACGGGGTCGGTGTTAATTTTTGATGGTTTTCTAAAATTGACACCGCAGGCTTTGCGGGATGTGCAGTTGCCAAAGTTTGCTTCAGGGGAATCTTTGATTTTACAAAAATCTTATTCCCAGTCACATGAGACATTGCCGCCTCCGAGATATAACGATGCTTCACTTATCGGCGCTTTGGAGGATAAGGGGATTGGGAGGCCTTCAACTTACGCATCAATTATTTTTACTATTATTGACAGGGGATATATCGAACGAATTGAGCGTAAATTTATTCCGACATCAGTCGGTATGGCTGTAACTGATTTTCTTGTCAAGAATTTTTCAACTATTGATGATGTGCCTTTTACCGCTGCTATGGAGGACCAGTTAGACCAGATTGCAAAAGGTGAGAAGGAATGGCACGCGATGATGGGTGAATTTTATGATCCTTTTTTGAAGAAATTGAAAGAGGTGGAAGGCGCTGAAAGAATAAAGATACCGGTTGAAGAAACCAGCGAAATATGTCCGGAGTGCAGACGGGGAAATTTGGTTGTCCGGACGGGTAAATTCGGGAAATTTCTTTCCTGCGGTACATTTCCGGAATGTAAATTTACCAAGCCATATGCGGAGGAGACAAAATTTATTTGCCTAAAAGACGGAGGCAAGATTGTTGTGAAGAAGACGTGCAAGGGAAGAAGGTTTTACGGATGTTCAAATTATCCCAAGTGTGATTTTGCGACCTGGAAACTTGAGGACGTTAACAAAAATAAAGCCTCATAATTAATTTAGTTAAATTTACAGGTTTTGACACAAACCTCAATACAAGCTTGCTGTGGATTATCGTTGTGTCTGCAAGCGGACTCGCAGGCGTTAAATGTTCCCCCAAGAGTAGTACATGTTGTCTGATCAAGACCTTTATCCGTCGGGATACTTTCGCATTCTTTGTATTGATCAAGCCAGGTACCTCCTTTTTCCTGACATGCATTTTTAAGAGCGGAACTGTTTTTTGGTTGCGGGCAGACGAATTCACATTTTGGTCCTGTTCTTGGAACCCAAGTTCCATCAGAGCATTGTTTGGCATCTGCAGGACAGGCAATAGAAGAAGTAGTTGGCGAGATAGAATTTTTAATAGTCAGTGTTGAATTATTTGTTTGAAAAAGGTAATAAATACTCAGGATGAGTGTGATTAGTAAAATTATAAAAATACTGATTGGTTTTATCCAACTGTACTTTTCAAAGAGAGTTGGGGCACGAAGTAATTTTTCTTCGGGTTTCGAAGGTTCCAATGGTGTTTTTTCATCCGGCAGGATAGTTTGCATATTATAAATATAGCATAAAGAATTAAAATTGAAAAATCAAGTGGGGAGGTAAGTAAACGAGGTTGGTGTAGTATAATAAGAAGATGATCAAGCTTGGGGCGGCAGAATTACGTAAGAGCGCATCTACCCTAGAAGAGAAAGCACAAATTAAAAAGAATCCGGTCTATATTATTTTAGATAATGTGCTTGATACATATAATGTTGGGGCGATATTCCGTCTGGCTGAGGCAGTGGCCGCAGAGAGGGTTTATTTGTGCGGAATGACAGAAACACCACCTAATTCAAGAATTAAAAAAGCTTCAATTAATACTACAGAGTGGGTAGCTTGGAGTTATGCTTCGACTGCTGTCGAAGCGCTCCAAGAGATCAAAACTTCCCACTTCGCCAAGGCTTCGCGGGACAAGCAAATATCAAATATTCAAGTTATTGCTGTTGAACAGGATCCGAAGAGTGTTCCTTATAATAAAGTTGAGTATTCTTTTCCGATAGCATTGGTGGTTGGACATGAGACGGAGGGAGTTTCGAAAGAGGTGTTGGATATGGCAGACCAGATTGTTGAGATTCCGATGTGGGGAGTGAATAAATCATTGAATGTTATGGTGTCTTTGGGAATTGTTTTGTTTGAGGTTATGAAAGGGGTTTCAGGGATTGACAGCCGGACAAAAAAGTTTATAATGATATAACTGATATGTAAGTATCGCCAAAGGCTGTAAGAATATACCTCGCGCTTGGCGGGGTTTTTTTATCTTTGGAGCTTTGCATGTCTTGCACTTTGAAAATTGAAAAGATTTTTTGATCCGCCTGATCTTACCGTTCGCCTTTCTGCACTATTCGTGCACGGCTCACGGAGCGATCTATGGCGGACTATTCCGCAAATTGTCGCGGAATAGCAATCAAGATGTGGTAGGAATTTTTTCGGATTATTTCCTAATCCTGTATCATAACGGTATAGGGTAAAAATAAATCCGAATCCGGATTGATGGAGTTTTTTGTCCACCAGATCTTACTTCTCGCCTTACCTACTATTTGTAGCGCGGCTCGAAGAGCGATCTTTGGCGGACTGCAAAAAAATTAACTCCGTTAATTTTTTTTTGAGAGTTTGATCCTGGCTCAGGATGAACGCTGGCGGCGTGCCTTAAGCATGCAAGTCGAACGGTTGTGCGAGGCATTTTGCCTCGCAGTCTTTGGTCTTTGGTCTTTGGTCTTTGGCTACAAGGAAATGTTATAAAAATTTCTTATTGCTAATGACTAATGACCAATGGCTAATTGCTGCGAAGCAGTATGCTTCGCATGACAGTGGCAGACGGGTGAGTAACGCGTAGGAATCTACCTCTAGGTAGAGGATAGCCCCGCGAAAGCGGGGGTAATACTTTATGGTCTCGTAAGAGTAAAGGACTTAACTGTCCGCCAAGAGAGGAGCCTGCGTCCTATCAGCTAGTTGGTGAGGTAATGGCTCACCAAGGCTATGACGGGTAGCTGGACTGAGAGGTTGGTCAGCCACAACTGCACTGAGATACGGGCAGTACACCTACGGGTGGCAGCAACTAGGAATATTGCGCAATGGACGAAAGTCTGACGCAGCGACGCCGCGTGGAGGATGAAGGCCTTAGGGTCGTAAACTCCTTTTGCCAAGCCGTTCACAGCTTGGAGAATAAGCCCCTACTAACTACGTGCCAGAAGTCTCGGTAATACGTAGGGGGCAAGCGTTATCCGGATTCATTGGGCGTAAAGTGTGCGTAGGCGGTTTGGAAAGTCCCGGTTTAAAGACTACGGCTTAACCGTAGTAATGGTTGGGATACTCCCAGACTTGAGGATTAGTGAGGATGTTGGAACGGCCGGTGTAGCGGTGAAATGCATTGATATCGGCTGGAACACCAAGGGCGAAGGCAAGCATCTATACTTTTCCTGACGCTGAGGCACGAAAGCTAGGGTAGCGAAACAGATTAGATACCTGTGTAGTCCTAGCCGTAAACTATGTCCGTTAGCTCTCACTCGCAAAGTCTGATGACTTTGCTAGTCATCAAGTTATAAGGTCATCAAGTCATAAAGCCATAAAGCAGACTTGAAGACATTCGACTTGAAGACTTTTTACTAGCAAAATCGTAGATTTTGTGAGTGGGGGCGTAAGCTAACGCGTTAAACGGACCGCCTGGGGAGTACGACCGCAAGGTTAAAACTCAAAGGAATTGACGGGGACCCGCACAACCAGTGGAGCGTGTGGTTTAATTCGAGACAAAACGAAGGACCTCACCAGGGTTTGAAATGTTAGAGTTCTATTTTACAGAAATGTAGAAAATCCGTAAGGAGGCTAGCATAGGTGCTGCATGGCTGTCGTCAGCTCGTGCCGTGAGGTGTTCCCTTAAGTGGGGAAACGAGCGCAACCCCCGCCTAATGTTAAATATTCATTAGGGACCGCCCCACACTCAAGTACATAAAAATTATGTTTTTGAGTGTGGGGAGGAAGGAGGGGTAGACGTCAAGTCAGCACGGCCCTTATGCCCTGGGCAACACACACACTACAATGGCGAATAACAATGGGCAGCAAGCTGGTAACAGTAAGCAAATCCCTGAAATTTCGTCTCAGTTCAGATTGAGGGCTGCAACTCGCCCTCATGAAGTCGGAATTGGTAGTAATCGCGGATCAGCATGCCGCGGTGAATACGTTCTCGGGTCTTGTACACACCGCCCGTCAAGGCAGCAAAGTTGGGAATGGATGAAGCCCCCGCTTAGCGGGGTCGAGTCCAAGCTTAGCGATGAAGCTTAAGTCGTAACAAGGTATCCCTAGCCGAAGCTGGGGATGGATCACCTCCTTTCTTTTATTTTTCTGCAAAACAGAATTTCTGTGGAGTAAATCGATAAGAGGGAGGGGAAGACACATAACTTATTAGTCTATGGTCTTTAGTCGTTAGACTTTAGTCCAGAGGGCTGAGAGGAAAAGTGTAAAGGCAACAGGTTGAGTGAATAGTACCTGATTAATTTCGTTATACTTAGAGATTGATAAAACTATTCTCGCTTTCCTACCACATCTTGGTTGTTAAACAATTGAACCATCCTTCAAAGGGTGGTTTTTTTGTGGAGCCTATGGTAAGATTTAGGGATCAATTTGGCGAGACGTAATAAATTCACTTCGTGAATTTAAACGTCCCAGCCACGTTAAAATTGCATAGCAATTTTTTACGTGGCGCGGTGGTGAAGTAGCTAACCCCACAATTACTTACCTCCTCCCGAGGTTTTCAGCCTCGCGTCGGAGGGGCGCAATAGCGGGGCAGGCACAGCTGTCTGTCCCAAGGAGTGTGGGATTGCGAAGTTATAAGTTTTTTTTGGCGCGGTGGTGAAGTAGCTAACACAGCTGTCTGCAGAACAGCCATTCGTGGGTGCAAGTCCCACCCGCGCCTCATAAAAAAATTAAAAGTCAAAAATCAAAGATCAAAAATAAGGAGTTTTTTATATGTCGGGAAAAGAGTGGGAAGATAGTTTTGTTGAGAAGACAGCTTGGTGGACAAAATGGGGTGGCTTGGGAATAGCATTTGTAGGGGCAATAACAGGAGTTAATAGCTTGGTGATGCCGGGTTTGTTACTTGCTGCTGGTGGTTTTGTTTATGAAGGAGTTACCGGTTCAGATAAAAAATAGAATTAGGGATGTAGTATAATAAAATTTGTGTTTTGGGTGCATAGTTCATCGGTAGAACGCTTTCCTGATAAGAAAGAGGTGCATGGTTCGATTCCATGTGCACCCACTGAGTACGGCGGGTAAAGTTAGAACGAAGTGGATGGTTCGACTCCATCACGACCTACAAAAGCTCTTTAGTTTTAATTAGGTTTGACAAGTGTCTTATAGTATGTTAATATTTTCTAGGTATGCGTGAGGGATCATTATATAAAGAATTAATGGAGTGGGAAATTTCAGTTGCTCCGACAAGTCCAATAAATATTGAAAGACAATATAGAAAAGGAATTGGTTCTCTTATTCAAGAATATCGATCTAAGCCTCATACGCCAGAGTTAATTGATGGTGTTTGGCAAGGTTTTTGGAAACAAGCAGTAAATATAAACGAGAATCAAGTTCCACGATGTAATCGAACAACAGAAGAGATTGCTTTACTTGAAAAAAATGGTAAAATGCTTCTTCTTTTACCTGATGTTATTTTTAAACCTAAAGGATTGGTGAAATTAGCTAATGCTTTTCCGTGGATAAGGGATAGTTGGATTACTAATTTAAATTATGTTCAAAAAATTAAACATAACAGTGCGGTTGGTGGTTGTATTGATGTTGAAGCGAGTATCAGCACCCCCGTTGATTATACATTGCTTAGTAAGCGGGAATTAAGAGAAAAAATAGAAGGACAGGCTAGAAACCCTCAACGTATTCCAACATATATAACAGCTTCTGTATTTAGATTATTGTTTACAGGAAGTTCCTTTGATCAAACCGGAACCCGTTCGAGGCTTTTAGGATCTTGGTATGAGGATAAAGAAAAAGAAGTCTTGAGCGCAAGCTTCGATAGCACCAATAATCGAATTGTTTTTAGCCATGGTAATAGTGACGGGAGTTATCCTGGTTTGGGTGGGCGTTCTGAAGGGGTAAGTGAAAAAAGCAACCATATTTGGCGGCGTGTTCCTTATTTTGTCGAATGTTCTGAGGGGCGTAAGGTGGCATAA
>JAHIGH010000145.1 GCA_018900295.1 Patescibacteria group bacterium
GGTTTTTGCGATCCTTTTTCTTTACTAATGGCTTTTTTGATAAATTCAGCAACAGGCGGTTTCTTAGTGATAAAACTGAACGTCCGGTCGACATAAACAGTAATAACGACAGGAAGTATATTGCCTTTCATTTTGATGGTGCGAGCGTTGAATTCTTTTACGAATTCCATAATTGGCAGACCGTGTTGTCCAAGCGCAGGTCCAACAGGAGGAGCCGGTGTTGCTTCGCCCGCTTTGATATTTAGTTTGATGAGTGTTTTAATCTTCTTTGCCATACTTAGTTAGTCGAAAGTCTTCAAGTCGAAAGTCTTCAAGTCGAAAGTCTTCAAGTCTTTACTTTATGACATGATGACTTTGGACTTTATGACTTAGATTTTCTTCACTTGAAGAAAATCTAATTCTACGGGTGTTTCGCGACCGAAAATTGAAACCAGCACCCGTACTTTTCCGGCTTTTTCGTCAATGAAGTCTATAGTTCCCAGGAATTCAGTGAAAGGACCGTCAATAATTTTGATAGCTTCTCCTACAGAGAAAGATACTTTATATAAAGGTTCTTCCAATTTCATGAATTTTTGGATGGCATTAACTTCTTTTTCTGATATAGGCGTTGGTTTGTTCCCCGTACCGATAAATGATGTTACTCCCTGGGTACTTCTGACCATGAACCATGATTCGTCATCGAGCAACATTTTTACTAAAACATATCCCGGAAAGATTTTTTCTTTGACTGTTTCTTTTTTCCCTTGCGAGACTTTGATAGTATTGCGTGTTGGGACGATGATATCGAAGATACGGTCAGCAAATCCCATTGCTTCACTTCTTTGTTTTAGAGAACGAGCAACTTTATTTTCATGTCCGGCATAGGTATGGATGATATACCATTTGGCGATTTGTTGATTGGCGGCTTGTTGAGTTGTTTTTTTCTCTTCAATTGGTTGAGTTGTTGCTTGATCCATAATTATTTTAATAATAGCGCACTCATGATTTTAGTGAGAATAAAATCTATCCCTCCGATATATAAACCAAGAGCAAAACTTATAAATATTACCATCACTGTCAAACGGATAATTTCGTTACGAGTCGGCCATTTGACTTGTTGCAGTTCGTCATACGTCTGTTTCAGGAATGTGATTGGTGTAACCATGTCAAAAAGCCCTAAAAGCTCATGATATTCTATCAGATAGTTGAGAGTGTGTAAAGGGATTTATTTAACAGTGACGGATTTCGCGAGATTTCTTGGTTTGTCGGGGTCGAGACCTTTTTTTATTGCTATATAGTAAGCGAGGAGTTGCAACGGTACGACGTGGGTCAATAAAGGAGAACCTGTTTCTTTTACTTCAATATATTTATCAAAAACAGGATTGTTCCGGGAAGATATGCCGAAGATGATTCCTCCCCGTGATTTAATCTCAATTGCGTTGGAGATAACAGCGTCATAAGTTTCATCAAGCGGGGCAATAACGATACATGGTATCCCTTTTGAGATGAGAGCAATAGTGCCGTGTTTTAACTCACCTCCTGCCAATCCTTCAGTATGGATGTAACTGACTTCCTTGATCTTCAATGCTCCTTCCAACGCGGTCGCGTATGAAGTTCCCCTGCCAATTATGTAAATTTGCTCTTTTTCAGCCAGAAAGTTAGCGATGGTTTTTATCAATGTACGTGATTTTTTATCCAGTAAGCGTTGTATTTCTTTTTTTGCCGCCTGTAATATTTTTTTTCCTTCATTAAGTTTGTCCGTTAACGCGAAAGCAAGCATAGTTAAGACGGAAATTTTCGCAAGATAGGCTTTCGTTGATGGTACAGCTTTTTCAGGTCCGGCATTGAGGAGCAATTTGTAATTACTCATGCGATAAATAGTTGAGCCGAGTACATTTGTAATAGCGATAATTTTACTGCCTTTTTGCCGTGCACGGTTGAGCGGTTCAATGACATCGATCGTTTCCCCGCTTTGGGAAAGGGGAATGATCAGGCTTTTTTCAGTTAAAAAATTTTCGAGATAATTGAATTCGGAGGCTGGCGCTGTGTTCACATGGCGTCCCGCAATTTTCGAAAAAAGATACGTGCCGGCAATGCATGCATGAAATGCTGTTCCGCTACCGATGAAA
>JAHIGH010000146.1 GCA_018900295.1 Patescibacteria group bacterium
AGTGGGGGATAGAAGTGCTCCCCCACTACCGGACGGAGATAAATAATATTCTTCGAGCGAGCGTAGCGAGTCGAGAAGCAACAATAACGGTTCTCGACAAGCTCGAACAATAATATGCTTAACTAGAAATTAATAAATAATATTCTTCGAGCGAGCGTAGCGAGTCGAGAAGCATGAGTACAAAACAATGGAAATGGTATGTTTACATTATTAAATGCTTAAATAACACTTATTATACGGGAATAACCTGGAATCCTAATATCCGTTATGAACAACATCTATCAAAATTTGGAAGTAAATATACAGCCAAACATGGAATAAAAAAACTTGCCTATTTAGAAGAACATACCAATCTAGAAACAGCAAGACAAAGAGAAATACAAATTAAAAATTGGAACCAGGAAAAAAAAGAAAAGTTAATTAAAGGAGAATGGAAAAAAGAATGGTAAGCACTTATTCTTCGAGCGAGCGTAGCGAGTCGAGAAGCAATAGTTCTCGACAAGCTCGAACAATAAATTTATGACTATACTCAAAAAAATACCCATAACCATCATCAGCACTCTTCTATTTATCGTCCTTCCTTTTATTGTCGTAACCCTTATCACCTCAAGAACCTCGTTGATCTTCGATATCCGCTCATTCGTCGTACTTTCCGGCAGTATGCAGCCGATTTTCCCCGTCGGCAGTATGGTTTACGGAGTGCCTCAATCCGAATACAAAGCAGGGGACATCATCACATTTACCAATAAAGCAGGGGAGAATGTCACACACAGAATTACCACAATCAACAAAAAAAACAATCAAATCACATTCACCACCAAAGGCGACGCCAACAATACCCCGGATCAAACTCCTGTCACCAAAGACAAAATCATCGGCAAAATATTTTTCTTCGTGCCCTACATTGGATTGCTTATTAACCTCCTCAAATCTCCGCTTTATTTCGTAGGGATTATCATCATCCCATCCATCATCTTTATCGCTATCGAACTCCGGACAATAAAAAACGAAATCGTAAAAACCACCGAAAAAAGAGTCCTTGAAAAAATACAAAAACAACCATGAATGCACAAAACCAAATACAATTCTATTGTTCGAGCTTGTCGAGAACTATTGCTTCTCGACTCCTTTCAGTCGCTCGAAGAATAAAAACATTCAAAATAGAATCAATCACGAATAGATATACATTTTTGATCTTAATTTATCTCTTCTGCCTCTCATTTTTTTCATATCAAGTCACCCACTCCTACTTCACCGCCTCAGCAACTTCTTCAACCAATACCTTCACCGCCGCCCTAAACTTTCCGGGAAACATTGTAATCAATGAAATCAACTGGGCTGGAAGTACTGCATCCGGAAGTGCCGATGAATGGATGGAATTAAAAAATACAACACCAAACGATATTAATCTAGCAGGCTGGAGTATAAAAGGAGCAATTTCAGGATCAGGCTCTTTTCCGTTAAGCGGGACAATACCTGGCAACGGTTTATTTCTTATTTCTCATTACAACGAGACAAATTCAGCAATATCTATTACGCCTGACCTGGTTGATTCAAATCTGCAACTGGACAATGAAAATGCGCAATACATATTAAAAGATAATTCCGGCAATACTATAGATACGGCTGATGATGACATAGGAGTTCCTTTAGCAGGCAGCAATAACATACTAAAGGCTTCAATGGAACGAAATTCGATACTGGGCGATGGAACATTAGGAATAAATTGGCACACAGCAACAAGTTCTGTAAACTTTGATCCAACTATAAATGATAAAGGAACACCTAAGGCAGCAAATAATTAACTTGTTTTATAAACTGTCATTCCCGCGCAGGCGGGAATCCAGAACGTTATTTATATAGATTCCCATTTTCATGGGAATGACAATAAAAAAATTGATTAAAATAAGAAATTAATTTATGAAAAAACAACTATTAAAAATATCAATTTTACTTACAATTATAATCCTGCTCGTCTCTCAAACAGACTTTATCAAAGGCCTCCTCCGTCCATCTACCGCCTACGCGGTCGCCGGATTGCTCATTGACTGGGGAGTCACTCCGGGCGATCCGATATTTGTCATAACCGACATTGTCCCCGGCGACACCGAATCCCGCACTGTACAAATCCATAACGGCTCCACAGACACAGTACCGGTCGGCAT
>JAHIGH010000266.1 GCA_018900295.1 Patescibacteria group bacterium
CACTTTGCCGGGAAAACCAATTTCCCTTTTGCTCTCGAAATTGACACGATACCATCCTCAATAGGCTGCCTCAAGCTTTCCAGGATGTATCTTGGAAATTCGGGAAACTCATCCAGGAATAATACCCCTCTATGTGCCAGAGTGATCTCTCCCGGCCGCGGATTTGTTCCCCCGCCTATAAGTCCCACTAGGGATGTTGTATGATGCGGAGCTCGGAAAGGCCTTTTTTGTACAATAGCGTCTTTCCCCAAAACACCTGCAACGCTATAGATCTTGGTAACTTCAATCATTTCCTCAAATGTTAATTTCGGCAAAATTGTAGGAAGAGTGCGGGCAAGCAAAGTTTTCCCGGCGCCCGGCGGTCCTTTGAATAAAATATTATGTCCGCCTGCCGCTGCTATCTCAAGAGCCCTCTTTGCCAGATGCTGTCCCTTGATATCCTGCATATCATAGTCAAAATTTTCAGTAAGGGAATTAGAATATTTTATGTTCTCTGTCGGCTGTAATGGTTTCTGGTTTGTATAATGCTGAAAAATAGAAAGTAGAGAAGGAGCGGAATAAATAACAACATCACTGACAATCGCTGCCTCTTTCGCGTTCGCTTCGGGAATAAAGATTTGCTTTATGCCTTTCTCTTTTGCCAAAATTGCCGCAAGCAGCACTCCGGTAATTGATCGTACCCGCCCGTCAAGCGATAATTCACCTGCAAAAAGCGCGTCTTCTATATTTGCCTGCAATTGCCCTGAAGCGATAAGTATTCCAAGAGCTATTGGCAGGTCATATGAAGGCCCCTCTTTTGGTAAATCCGCCGGTGCGAGATTCACGGTTATTCGTCGTGCCGGAAAATCCGCTCCGCTGTTTCGAAGCGCCGACCGTACCCGTTCTTTTGCTTCATCAACCGCTTTATCCGGAAGTCCCACAATAAAAAAATTCGGCAACCCCTGTGACGCGATATCTACCTCTACCTCAACAGGAACAGCATTTAACCCCACAATCGCAGCAGAGAGCACATGAGCCAGCATATATATCTATCATAGCAACTTTACCACAACTCTCAAACAGTAATTATTGGCATTATCAATACCGCAGACTTGCCAAAACCGGAATGTTTGAAATAGACAAAATGAACGGGGAAGAATTTGAGGGGCGATTAGGAATACTCTACGAGAACTTAGGTTTTAAGGTAACTAGGACAGGAGATAGGCCGGGCGGAGATTACGGTGTTGACTTGGTAATCGAAAAAGACGGAGAGCGAACAGCAATACAAGCAAAATGTTATAAACACAATAAAGTCGGAGAAGATGCGGTCAGAGAAGTCCACACAGGTAAAAAGATTTACAATTGCCATAAAGCTCAAGTAAAAACAAATAGCAGATACACGCCAATGGCTTGGAAACTGGCTACAACAAATCATGTATGGCTGTATGATAGAAAAGGCCTTGTTAAAATTCTATTGCTGGAAAAAGCAATAAAAGAAAAAATGCAGTTAGCGAGAAATTAAACAGAAATTTATTAGGCTTGAATACTCTCATGGTAATAATTGGGTATATTGATTTTCATAGAGAATTGATACAATTAATATTGCCCAAGCCTATTAATCCTGATATGAATCATTCTATTTACTATAACTATATTGAGGATAAATTGAACACGCTGAGTATGAGGATAAATAAAAACGGCAAATTGAACCTGCTTGATTTACATACACATTCAGAATATTTTTATAGAGATTTTTTTAACACACTATACGGATGGGATCTTCGTAACCTGAATGATAAGACTCAAAATATTGAAGCAATTGATTTAGTTGATGACACGAAAAAGTTTTTAGTGCAAGTTTCGGCAACAAACACAAAAGCAAAAATAGATTCTTGCTTAGAGAAAAAGAGTATAAAAAAATATTTGACATACACTTTTAAATTTATTGCTATATCAAAAGAGGCCGATGAATTACGAAGTAAAACATACTCCAATCCAAATGGAATCAATTTCAATCCATTATCTGATATATATGATTGCAAGTCCTTACTCAAAGATATACTTTCTCTGGATACAGTATCCATGAAAAAAATTTATAAATTTATTAAAACCGAATTAGGTAATGAGGTGGACATTGTAAAGCTGGATTCAAACCTAGCAGTAATTATAAATATATTGGCGAAAGAAGACTGGGGCGCGATAGAAAAACCAACGGTAAATACATTCGAAATTGACCGTAAAATTACATTTAACAACCTTAATGACTCAAAAGACATTATTGCCGACTACAGTGCCCATCATGCAAGAGTAGATAAGATTTACAATGAATTTGATACGCAAGGTGTAAATAAAAGCAGCTCTGTTTTGGCAAAAATAAGAAGTTCTTACATTCGAAATAAAAGTACCAAATCTGATGACAAGTTATTTTTTCTAGTTATTGATAACGTTCTAAACTTTGTTATAGAAAGCCATAATTGTGATGAAATACCGATAGATGAGCTAGAACTCTGTGTAAACATTCTTGTTGTTGATGCTTTCATTCGCTGCAAGATTTTTGAAAATCCTAATAAATATAACTATGCTAATTCCTGACAACATACATCCACAACAAAGTATTTATTACAATGGAGCCTTTGTTTTGCAAAGATTGCAGAAACAACGGCAGCAAAAAATGCTGGATTTGTATCAGAACGTAAGACAGAATAAGGAGATGACTTTTCCGGTTTTTGTTCTGTGTTTGGATTGGTTATATCTATTAGACTTGGTCATTTTAAATACTAGCGGCGAAATTGAATTATGTTCCTAAAACAGTTAAATATATCAACTGACAACAAAGTAATCCGCGAAATTAAATTTCGTAAAGGAATTAATCTAATCGTGGATGAAAGTAAAGAACAAATTACTGGAAATAATGTTGGTAAAACAACAGTCTTAAAGTTAATTGATTTCTCTCTAGGAGCCGATTCTCGACAAATCTATATTGACCCAGAAACGAAAAAAGATGAATACAAGATTGTAAAAGATTTTCTTATCGAGAACAAAGTTTTAATAACACTTGTTTTGACTGAAGATTTAGACAGTTCCACTGCGAACAAAATTGTAATTGAGCGAAACTTTTTACCAAGAAAAGAGAATATCCGCAGAGTAAACGGTGATGATTTGACCATAGATGAATTCGAAATTCGTCTTTCAGAATTAATTTTTCCAGACCACCATGCTGAGAAACCAACATTTAGGCAGATAATCTCACATAATATCCGCTACAAGGATGAAAACATTAACAATACATTAAAGACGTTAGACAAATACACTACTGATGCAGAGTATGAAACTTTGTATTTATTCTTACTAGGGTGCGAATTCAGTAATGGTAAATCTAGGCAGGAGATTTTAAGCAAAATACAACAGGAGAATAATTTTAAAAAGCGCCTTGAGAAACAACAGACAAAGACAGCTTATGAAACAGCTCTTTCTCTAGTTGACGATGAGATTGAACACCTAAACAAAAATAAATCTAACTTAAATTTAAATAAAGATTTCGAGCTTGATTTAGATAAGTTGAATAATATTAAGTATAAGATTAATAAAGTTAGTTCTGAGGTTAGTAAGCTGAATATTCGTAAAAACTTAATTATTGAAGCTGGGCAGGAGTTAAATAACAGTAAGGCGGAAATTGACCTTCAACAATTACAGTTGATTTACCAACAGGCCACGAGCCAAATACAAGGCATTCAGAAGACTTTTAATGAGTTGGTCGAATATCACAATCAGATGACTAATGAAAAAATAAAGTTTATTACAAAAGATTTGCCAAATTTAGAAAAAACAATAAATACCAGAGAAAAAGAGCTGCGGGGATTATTATCAGATGAGAGTGAACTTTCTGCTGTAATAGCAAAAAGTGATTCATATGAGGAACTAGAGAAACTTATTTCTCAATTAAATGAACAATTTAGGAAAAAGGGGGAGTATGAAAATATTATTCAACAATTGGAAGAGGTTGAAGGCAACATTAGAAACTACAACCATGATTTAGGTACAATTGACGAAGAGCTTTTTTCGGATAAATTTGAACAAACAGTAAAAAGCCAGTTAACCAAATTTAATAGGCACTTTTCTTCTATCTCAAACCGTTTATACGGCGAGCAATATCTTTTGAAGTATGACATTATTACAAATAGGAATGGTCAGAGACTATATAAATTTTCCGCATTTAATGCAAACATGAGTTCTGGTAAAAAACAGGGTGAAATTTCATGTTTCGATATTGCTTATATATTATTTGCTGATGAGGAAAACATCTCGTGCTTGCATTTTATTTTGAACGATAAAAAGGAGTTAATGCATGATAATCAGCTGGTTAAAATTACTGATTTGGTTAATCAGAATAATATGCAGTTTGTCGCCTCTATTTTAAAGGATAAGCTACCTGAACAATTGAATAATGAAGAATATTTTATTGTTAAACTATCGCAAGATGATAAATTATTTAGGATAGAAAATAGTTAATCTTAGTCTTATCTATAAAGACCACGTTTTCAAAACATGAAATACAATATATAGTAGCCTTACTGGAATGTGCTCAAGGTTAATGCCGGAAAATCGGCTCCTTCTCTATTCCACCGGCGCAACAAGCACTAGCCAAACAGAGGAGAAAGTCTTTCTCGCGCCAAAAGTTTCCTTTACCAACCATTCCTTGGCAGATGTAAAAAAAGAAAATAAGAACATAGGATATTAATTATTACGTAGTTAAAAAACTTTGTAAAGATTGACTTATCAATCCGCATGCAGTCCGTCCA
>JAHIGH010000147.1 GCA_018900295.1 Patescibacteria group bacterium
AAGGAGGAAGCGCAGGATTACCGCTATTTTCCTGAACCGGATATCCCTCCAATACGATGGACAGAAAAACAAATCAGCGATCTAAAAGAATTACTGCCCGAGTTGCCGGATAAAAAAGTATCAAAATTTGAGAATAAATACGGCCTCTCCTATTATGACGCGGAAATATTAACGAGAGAAAAATCAACAGCTGATTATTTTGAAGAAACCATCTCTCTTTGTCATCCTGAGCATAGCGAAGGATCTTCTATCAAAACAAAAGATGTTGCGAATTGGATTATCAATAAAAATATTGATATTAAGAAAATTACCCCTGAGGCATTGATTGGACAAATTGTATCCGTGAAGAAAACTGTTCAGGTTGATGAAGGTGAACTTAGTAAAATAATAAAACAAGTTGTACTTGAGAACTCAAAGGCAGTTGAAGATTATAAAAAGGGCAAACAAACCTCAATTATGTTCCTGCTCGGCCAAACAATGAAAAAAATCGGCAAAAAAGTCGACGCGACCATGGTAAAAGAAAAAATAGAAAAAGAACTATTGTAGAATTAAACAAATATGTCTGATTTTGTACATCTTCATAATCATACCGAGTTTTCGCTTCTTGACGGGCTTTCCAAAATTAAAAATATGGTCAAATATGTAAAAGAGTTGGGAATGCCGGCTATCGCCATTACAGATCACGGCAATATGTACGGAGTTATCAAATTCTACAAGGCCTGCGAAGAAATGGAGATCAAGCCAATTATCGGATGCGAAATTTATATAGCCAAAAGATCCCTATCGGAGAAACAAGCCGGTATAGACAAAGACTACAACCATCTTGTACTTCTTGCGGAGAACAATACCGGATACAAGAACCTCATGAAAATAGTAAGTGTTTCCAACCTCGAAGGTTATTACTACAAACCCAGAGCGGACTTGGCGCTGCTTGAAAAATACCACGAAGGACTCATTTGCTTGAGCGCTTGTGTAAATGGATATGTTTCCGAACCAATTACCCTAAATGACGAAGCAACAGCGGAAAAAAGGGCTATAAAATTATCAGAAATATTCGGAACTGGAAATTTTTATTTGGAACTACAACGGCATATCAATGTTCCTCCGCAGGAAAATATTAATCAAAAACTCATAAAGCTGTCACAAAAATTAGGTATACCTGTAGTCGCGACAAATGATAATCATTATTCGAAATCCGAAGATGCGCAGGCACAAGAAACTCTTCTTTGCGTACAGATGCAAACAACCATTTTAGATAAGAACAGAAAGCTTTCCATGATTGACTCTCCTGATTTTTATATCAAAAGCTCGGAAGAGATGACGCAGGCTTTCCTTGATATACCGGAAGCTATTGAAAACACTATAAAAATCGCTAACCGGTGCGATGTGAAGATAACACTGGGAAAATGGCATATGCCGATTTTTGAAGTACCGGGAAATTTTACACCGGCAAAATATTTGAAAAATAAAGTAGATGAAGGATTGATAAAAAGATACGGAAAAATTTCCGCCAAAATAAAAGAGCGGGCTGATTATGAATTATCCGTTATTTCCAAAAAAGAATATGAAACATATTTTCTGGTTGTCTCAGATTTTGTCAATTGGGCGAAAGATCACAAAATATTGGTAGGACCTGGACGCGGTTCCGCCGCGGGATCTGTTGTTTCTTATTCCCTCGGAATTACCGATGTAGATCCATTCTATTTCAAGCTTCCCTTCGAACGGTTTCTTAACCCGCAGCGCCCATCAGCGCCTGATATTGATTTGGATTTTGCTGATACACGTCGTGACGAGGTGATCGCTTATGTAACAAAAAAATACGGAGAAGATAAAGTCGCGCAGATAATCACCTTTGGTACCATGGAAGCCCGTGGTTCTGTACGGGACGTAGGACGCGCTCTCGGTATGCCTTATTCACAACCGGATAGGATTGCTAAAATGATGCCTCAGGGATGGCAGGGACACGCAATGACTATAGATAATGCGCTGACACAAAGTCCTGATTTAAAACGCGCATATGACAGTGAACCTGAAACAAAAAAATTATTAGATTTAGCCAAAAAACTTGAAGGTGTGGCGAGGCATGCTTCAGTACACGCTGCGGGCGTGGTTATCGCGGACAAACCGTTGACAGAATATACGCCGCTTCAAAGAGAATCAAACGGAGATAAAATAGTTACCCAATATGATATGTATACCGTTGGTGAGGATGGCGTTGGCCTGCTCAAGATGGACTTTTTGGGATTACGCAATCTTACAATTATTGAGGAAACATTAAAATTTGCTAAAAAAAATCAAAACAAAGAAATTAACTTTGAAAATGTAGATCTTAACGACAAAAAAACATATGAATTATTATCAAGCGGTGAAACAACCGGTATTTTTCAGCTTGAATCTCCGGGAATGCGAAGGTACATAAAAGAACTCAAGCCTACATCGATTTTCGATCTGCAGGCGATGGTAGCCTTGTACCGGCCGGGCCCGATGGCCAATATTCCTGAGTATGTTCGCAGGAAACATAACCCAAAACTTATTACCTATCCTGATCCGCGTCTTAAAGATATTCTGTCACAATCATATGGGGTACTTACATATCAGGATGATGTTTTACTTACAGTAATAGCGCTCGCCGGATATACTTGGCTTGAAGCGGATAAATTCCGTAAAGCTATGGGAAAGAAGATCTCCTCTGAAATGAAGAAACAACGGGAGTTATTTATAAAAGGATGCGTAGTGAACGGATTGACTGCTAAGAAAGCTGAAGAATTTTTTGATCTCATCGCTCCATTCGCGGGATACGGATTCAACAAAGCGCATGCAGCTTGTTATGCCACAATCGCTTTTCGTACAGCATATCTGAAAGCACATTTTCCTGTAGAATTCATGACTGCCCTTTTTACAGCAGAATCACGTGGAACCACTGGTCCCGTAAAAAACGAAAAAATCGCGCAAGCGGTTGCAGAATGCAAACGCCTAAATCTTCCATTACTTCAACCTGACATAAATAAATCACTAAGCGATTTTTCTATTGAAGATAATACAAAAATACGATTTGGTCTGTCTGCAATAAAAAATGTCGGTAAAGCCGCTATAGAAACCATACTGAGCGCACGAAAAGAAAAACCATTTAATGGTCTTGCGGATTTCTGCGAGAGGGTGAACCTATCCACTGTCAATAAAAAAACCATGGAAAGCCTGATCAAAGCCGGATCCATGGATGCCTTCGGAAATAGAGCTTCTTTACTGATAATCTTTCCTGAAATAGTGAGTAGCGCGAATCAATTAAAAAAGCAAGAATCAGAAGGACAAGGCTCTTTATTCGGCGACTCAGAGGGAGGAAATAATGTAGAAATTTCCATGATTGATGTAGAAGATTTTACAAAAGAAGAAAAGCTCGGTTTTGAAAAAGAATTTTTAGGTTTTTACCTCACGTCACATCCGCACTACGATATATTAAATAAAATCAAAACCATTATCAGCCATGAATTGGACATTCTTGAAGAAGAACAGGAGGGAATAAGGATAAAAGTCGGAGGAATTATAGACTCTACCAAAAAAATCATCACCAAAAAAACAGGCAGTGAAATGGCTTTTATAACAATCAGCAATGAAAGGGGAATAAACATTGAATGTATAGTTTTTCCAAAAGTATTCGAGCGTTGTAAAAGCCTTCTTCTTAACGA
>JAHIGH010000148.1 GCA_018900295.1 Patescibacteria group bacterium
ACGGCGTTCATCCGCATTGATATAATTGGTCAAATTTTCACTAATGAAACGATAGAAAAGTATACCAAGCACATACTGCTTGAAGTCCCAGCCATCCACACTTCCGCGCAAATCATTCGCGATCTGCCAAATGGCGCGGTGCAATTCTGCGCGCTCTTGCTCTTTGGTCGTATTTAAATTTGATTCTTTTTTTGCCATAAATTTATTTCAAAAGTTCAGCCACTGACACGCCCCCCAGACCTATTCGACCTTTGACGAAAGTTATAGCTTATTGTATATCAAAAAAGGCGGAGTTCCAAGAAAGGTTTGTTGGTAATTAGTTTTTAATGGTATTTTCTAGCATTTTGTGGATGCGTTTCCAACTTGCGGAGGTTTTAATTAAATTTATAAAAGGTGTTTATTTCGGAATGCTTTTCCTGAACCAGTTTTAAGGTACATTTCAAATTTTATAGCTTGAGTTTTGGTAGGTAAAGCGCAGTAGTAAATAAGCTTTACCGGGCGGAATGGTTTTGTAGAAATATTTTTTCCTTCTTGATGGTCGGTGAGTCGTTGTTTTAAATCTCCAGTAGAACCAATATAATAGTCATTATTTGAGAGCTTAAGTATATATACGTAGTACATGTTTTTTCCTCCTTCGCTAAAGCTATGGAGGACCAACTTCTTAAGGCTTGCCCGACGAAGCCTTGGCGAAGTTGGGCAGGGGCGGAGGGATTCGAACCCCCAGGAGCCGCTTTGGAGGCGGCCCGTTTAGCCATTAACGAACGCCCCTATTTTTTAGGGTAAAAGCATTATATATCGCTTCGAGTTCCTTTGCAATCTTCGCGTCATAATAAGTAACGGCGATACATCCCTGATAATTGTTGTGTTTTCTTATTCCAGTATTGGTTTTTTGAAAACTTTTATGGAATTGTGATAAAGGTATTTTTGTTACTTTGCTCCAAAATAATTTTTGTTGTTCATCGTTGTGGTATGCATGAACATGAACCAATACCCTAAATTTATCTTCATTTAATGAGAATCCTTGTCGAAATACATATAAGAAATTTTTGATGAGAGTTTCATCCGAGTTGGTAAATCGAACAAAGGAGTCTTTTTTGTTACCCTCGCACCACCATAATAATGCGCAGAATATTTTTGCTGACGATGGTGAGTAATTAATAGTTTTTATTAAGTCCGCAGCGTTATGTTGAATTACTTGTAATTGTTTTTCCCGAGTCTGTTTTTTGGAGGATACAGCTTTAGATCGTCCCAGGATTTCTTTTTGAGCAAGTTTTTTTATTGCTTCTTCAGAAAGCGAAATTTTTCGTAGCCAAAGCGAAGCAGTGCTTTTGGCAATATTGAGCGACTGCGAAATTTCTTGTAAGGAAAAGCCTTTTTTACGAAGCTTGATTGCCCTTATCTTTATTTGATTAGCTAACATATGTTATGTAATCTAGTATCAGTGTACATAACATAGATAAGTAATGTCAAGCGTAAAAAAATTGTTAAGTACTTTTTTACTTATTTTAACTTCTCTGTTTTTTTGTGGTCTATTACTTTGCGACAATGGTTGCAAAATTTTTTAAAGATTATTTTGTCCGGCGATTCCATCTTGTTGATTTCGGTAATATAATTTCTGCTTTTGCAAGCGGAACAAACTAATCCTATTTTTATTCTGTGTTCTCCTTTTTTGGCCATATACCTCCTTTCGATTTATTTTCGGCAGTTTTTGTTATTGAGCCGAAGGCGGGAATCGGACCCGCGGCCTAGTTCTTACCAAGAACTCGCTCTACCACTGAGCCACTTCGGCGTGTGCCGCAAAGCGACGTTGTGCTGAGGGAGGGAATTGCACCCCCGGAGTCCTTACGGACGCGTGGTCTACAGCCACGTGCAATTGCTACTCTGCCACCTCAGCGCGATAGTTATGAGTTTTAGGTTATGAGTTATGAGAAAAAGACTTGTGTTACTCATAACTATTATCTCATAACTTTTAACTAATTGTGAGCCGACAGGGGGATTTGAACCCTCGACCTTCGCTTTATCCCATAAATTTCAGCCGACTCTTGGAGCCGACTGTCAGATTCGGACTGACGACCTGCTGTTTACAAAACAGCTGCTCTACCACTGAGCTAAGTCGGCTCGAAATTTCGGGATCCCGCACATCTAAGCCAAATTTTATCAAATTTGGCAAGATAATGCTGGGACAAAAGCGTTGCTCTTCCACACCTGTCAAGCAGGTGAGCTCATGGCTTTCAGCCATTCCGCTCCGCTGAGCTATGTCGGCACGTAGTTCTTGAAATACATGCATAATTTTAGCAGACATGGTGAGCTTGAGCAACACTTTAAATAATAGCTACTTGGGGGACATTCCTTTCGCTTATGTATGG
>JAHIGH010000014.1 GCA_018900295.1 Patescibacteria group bacterium
GGTGTGGGGGTGGGAGTGGGGATGGGGCAGCTGAGACAATATTTGTTACCCAAGGGGTCGGTGATTATTTGTTCTTCTCTTGTTTCAAGATTGTCGGTTTGTCCTTCTTTGGGAAGATTGTTGGTGGTTTTATCAATCCATACAGTTGTTTTTCCGGGGTCAGTTGTCTTGGGCTCTGTGCCTTTGATGAAATATTCAAAACGGGTAGGGCATTGATTATTGGGATCTCCATCAGGCAGTAGTCCCGACGTGACACAGACTGCTTTAGTGATGACATCTGCCGGTCTGGGCGGGGTTTTTATCTCTTTTCCTTCCAGTACATGCGTCATTAATTCATGCCAAATTGGCGCGGCTCCTGTGAGTCCAGAGACAAGTCCGCTCATGGGAGCGCGATCGTTATTTCCAACCCAAACAGCAATTACAAATTGTGGTGTATAGCCGATTGTCCAGTTGTCTTTAAAATCGTTGGTTGTTCCGGTTTTGACCGATACATATTTTTTGTTTATTTTTAATTCGGAATCGGAGCCGAATTCAAGGAGTCTTGCGTTGTTGTCCGCTAAGATGTCCGAGATGATCCAGGCGACTGACGAGGGTAGTACTTTTTTTCCGAAAATCGAACTTTTGGGCGGGTTATATTGTTCCAGGATTTTTCCTTTGGGATCTGTGATTTTGAGAATAGGATGCAGGTTTACCCGATATCCTTGATTGGCGAAGGTGCCAAATGCCGTAGCCATATCGAGCATGGTTACTTCTCCTCCGCCGAGTGTTAATGAGAGTCCATATCGGCTGGGGTCTTTGAAAGTAGTGATTCCTATAGCAGAAGCGGTTGCTATCATAGATTCCAAGGTGTTGATTTTTAGCATCTCGACAGCAGGAATATTGAATGAATTTCCTAAAGCATAGCGCATTTGTACAATTCCGTGGAATTTACCATCATAATTACGCGGACAATAGGGTATAGTACCGGGATTTGGAAAACAAAGCTCTTTATCGATAAAGGGAGTTGCAGCGGTGTAGCCTTTCAGTAATCCAACAGCATAATTTAGTGGTTTTATCGAGGAACCCGGTTGTAATTGCTGCGCGGTCATATTCATATTGCCGTCCCTGGTGTCGTACCAGTCTTTACTTCCGACCATTGCTAAAATTTCTCCTGTCGCCGGATTTGTGATAAGCGCCGCGCCATTACCCACTTTATTTTGTTTTAATTTGGTTATTTCTAACGCAACGGTTTTTTGGGCAAAGTCTTGAAGCCGCAAGTCCAGACTGGTATATACTTTCAGGCCGCCTTGTTCTACTGATTGTTGACCATATTTATCTATAAGAAGAGCTTTTACGTAAAAAACAAAATGCGGAGCTTTGATAGGATTTGTGATTTTTTGAAAATGAAGTTCTTCGGCAATAGCTTTGTCGAGTTCTTTTTTATTTATGTATCCTTGTTCATGCATTTTTCGTAATACTTCTTTTTGTCTTTTTTTACCCAGTTCGGGATGAGATCCAAATGGAGAGAATGTACTTGGAGCTTCAGGCAGGCCAGCCAGATAGGCTTGTTCCGCGAGAGAGAGTTCTCTTACTTGTTTGCCGAAGTAGGTTTGGGCGGCTGCTTCGACCCCATATGATGTACCGCCGTATGGTACTTGGTTGAGATACATTTCCAGGATTTTGTTTTTGGGGTACTTGAATTCGACAATAATTGCCAATACAAGTTCTTTAATTTTCCGTGTGAGTGTGCGTTCGGGAGTCAAGAGTCCGTTTTTTACAAGTTGTTGAGTAAGCGTAGATCCTCCTTGAATTTGCTTGTGAAAGATTATTGAATAGAGGGCTCTTATAATTGCCCGAAAATCTACGGCGCCGTGTTTGTAAAAATCTTTGTCTTCAATGGCAATAGTTGCTTGAGAGAGAGTTTTTGGCATTATATCTAAGGGCACAAAGGTTTGATTTCTATTTGCGTAGATTGTGTATAGGAGTTGGCCGCTACGGTCGTAGATTTGTGTAGAATAAGACAGCGTAGCTTTGCTTAGTTTTGTCGGGGAAGGCAGGTCTTTTAAAAAGTAATAATAGAATGTCGTTATGGTAATAATCGCCATCATGCTGATTAGTATGAGAGCCAAAAAGATTTTTTTTCTAAAAAAATATTTACTTAGATACTTAGGCGCTTTGATAATTTTTTTATAGCGTTTGATTTTTAACATATGTTTTATTTTATCATGTATTGGAGTATTATTACGAATTCACTATAATAGAGAGAATGGGGTTAAATATTAATTTACTGGACGTTATTGTTGTAGTTGTGGTTATATATTATGCCATAGAGGGATATTCTCTTGGTTTTGTACTTGCTTTTTTTGATCTTTTGAGTTTTATCCTTTCATTTTTTTTAGCCCTTAAATTTTATACTTTTGTTGCCGGATTTTTCGTAACATATTTTTTTATGCATATAGGATTTGCCCATGCGGTTGGGTTTTTCCTGATCGCTTTTATCAGCGAAATAATTATAAATATTTTTTTTCGCCGGATAATATGTTATTTACCCACATTTCATTCTCATAGAAGGATTGCGCGGTTTTTTAGAGACATTGATCATTTAGCGGGGATTGTTCCGGGTATAATATCGGCTTTTATCGTGCTTGCATTTTTGCTTACAGTTATAGTATCTCTTCCTTCGTCTCCTTTTGTTAAGAGATTGGTAACAGGATCAGAAATTGGCTCGGTCCTTATTGCCAATACTTCGATGTTTGAACGTAAGCTTAATAATGTTTTTGGCGGGGCATTGAATGAGACCCTTAATTATTTAACCGTAGAACCGCAGAGTAATGAAGTTGTTGATTTGCGTTTTAAGACCAGCGGAACTGTGGATGAAAAATCTGAGGAAGAAATGTTGATTGAAATTAATAAAGAGAGGGAGGCAAACGGGCTTGCGGTATTTAAGATGGATGTTAATTTGAGGAAATTAGCCAGGAGTAATTCTCAGGATATGTTAGGGCGCGGATATTTTTCGCATTATACACCTGAGGGACTATCTCCATTTGACCGTATGAAAATCAGGAATATTGAGTATACATATGCCGGAGAAAATCTGGCCTTGGCATCCAGCCCAGGGCTGGCAATGCAAGGACTTATGAATAGTCCGGGGCATAGGGCAAATATCCTGAATCCGAATTTTAATAGAATTGGTATCGGAGCAATTGACGGTGGAATATATGGGATTATGTTTAGTCAGGAATTCGCGAATTGAACTTGTCACGTTTTACGCTCTCTGTTACAATGACAAGTAGTTTTTGGGCCAGTAGTTCAGCGGCTAGAACGGGCGTCTTATACACTCCATGTCGGAGGTTCGAGTCCTCCCTGGCCCACAAAGTTTTTGTATTTTAATAAATATGGAAGGAATTAGCACGAACGAAAATGAGGTTCATGAAGTCGAAAAGCTGCAGCATGAAATGACTCAAAGAGTGGCTTCTATGCATAGTGTTGCTTTTAGTGGTCCCGAATAGGAATTAAGAGGAAACACATTGCGAAATGATCAAATGCAGGAACAGCTTCGTCAGCTGGAGGGTTTTGTATAGTAAGGTTCCAGAAGGGTATCATCTGGATATCTAAATTACACCTCAGGCATATTACAGACTTGGAGTAGAAAAGAGTTTGTGGTTGAGAAAAGAAGTAAGTAATGGTAAAAATGATTACTTATTAAGAGTAGCTAGAAATGTGGATTATATTAATAATCTTGAGCCAGACAGAATAATATTAAACATTAAAGCTTTAGGAGGCGCAGGTGCGATGAACGTATTTGGACTACAAAAAGTTAGTCGAGAACGTGTAGTGCCTGAGTATTTTGTAAAGCCACAAGATATTTTAAACATGAATATTAAACAGAATCCCCGTAAATAATAATCAGTCTTTGGAGTAATTTTTTTTATTATAATAGCTTTATAATATTACCAGCTTTTTAAATCGTGTATTGACAAGATATAAATTGTACATGTAATATATGTACAATGGTTGATTTAAGTAAAGTTATCGGCTTTGAATGGGACAAGGGGAATATTGATAAAAGTTGTCAAAAGCATGGAATCACGCCAAATGAAGCCGAAGAAGTATTTGTAGATAGAAATGTGGGAATAGAGAGGGATATTAAACATCAGGAATTAGAAGAAAGATATATAGCAATAGGAATGACTTTAAATGAAAAACTTTTATTTGTAGTGTTTGCCATGAGAAATAATATGGTAAGAGTAATTTCTTCAAGGAAAGCTAACAAAAAAGAAAGGAGGTTATATGAAGAAGCTAAAAAAAATTCCTAAGTTTAAATCAGAAAAAGAGGAGAGAGAGTTTTGGCAAATACATGATTCTACAGAATATGTGGATTATAAGACTTTCCAACATGTTCAGTTCCCTAACCTGAAACTTACCACTAAGCCGATTACTCTCAGATTGCCAGCGGGGTTAATTGATAGGTTAAAAATAGAGGCGCATAAAATGGATGTTCCTTATCAGGCATTGATTAAAAAGTTAATTTTTGAGGGGCTTGCTAAGTAACAAATCTTTTTTTTGGAGGGGTTTTAGAGTTCGCTGAGGGTGGCTGTGTCTTTGGCGCGGTTTTGAACAAAATTCAGATAACGTTCAGTGGTTGAGAGGCGCTTGTGTCCAAGAATTTTGGATAGAAGGACAAGGGAGACGCCGTGCTTCAGATGATGGGCGACAAAGGTGTGGCGAAGATCATTGACCTTGGCATTTTCAATACCGGCTATACGGAAGTATCGTTCTATAGCTGTACGGATATTGCGGACTAAGAATGGTTTGCCGGATTTGGTTACAAAGACGTGATCATCCTGGACTTTTGGTCTTGCTTGTAAATATCTTGTCAGCGCTTCTTTGGCGGATTTGTTGAGCGGAACCAGACGTTCAATATGTTTCTCATGGGGACGGATGAGAATATTGTCGTTTTTTACATCGGTAATTCTAAGATCAGCCAATTCACCAATTCTTATACCGGTTTGGAGAAGTAATTCAATGACTGCATACATTCTTGCGTCGTTGCGGGCCGCGTCGCGAAGCGCTCTATATTCGGTAGGCTTGAGAATGCGGGGGTTTGCCAATTCGTAGTGAGGGTGCGAAACTAAAAGAGAGGGATCATCAGTTACATACTCATTTATTTTTAGGAATCTGTAGAATGTTCGTGTAGAATTGAGTTTGCGGGAAAGAGATTTGGGGGTGTAACCTTTTTCGGAAAGCTTTCCAAGAAATGCTTCGATATTTTCTTTACTAATTTCATGGATATGCTGCTTTTCCAATTCTTCAAGGAAAGAAGCGAGCTGATCGATGTCTTTTCCGTATGCTAAAATGGTTGCTGTTGAATGTTTTTTGCCTTTCAGGAAGTTGATAAATTCTTTATGAGCGTCTCTAATTTTTGTTGTTTTCATAATTATTGTGTCCCATAATATCAATTAATTGGCTCATAGTCAAGTTGTTATTATAATACATTATGTCTATAAAGAAAATAGTCTTTTTTATATTTATCGTATTTTCATTTTTTGTAATTAATGATTTAACTCATTCGATTTATAGTTTGTGGCAGAAACATGACTTAATTGATCGGACAAGGCGAACATTGGGCATGGAAAAGAAAAAGAACGAGGAACTTAAGGAAAAGTTAAAGGATGCAGGACAACAATTGTTTATTGAAAAAGAAGCGAGAAATAAGTTATTTTTGGTTAAACCAGGTGAGGGAATTGTGGTTGTCGAGCCAACTGTTTATATGCAAGCGAGTGCTTCATCTAC
>JAHIGH010000149.1 GCA_018900295.1 Patescibacteria group bacterium
GATGTACTGCCTTGTATGCCATGAAAGTCGCGAAACTTTCATTGAGCCAAAGATCATCCCACCATTTCATAGTAACCAGATCGCCAAACCACTGATGTGCCAATTCATGAGCGACAACCTCGGCTATTCTTTTCTGTAAGACAATAGAAGTCATACCCGGAATGTAAAACAATACATTCTCTCGGCAAGTAATGGCTCCCCACTGTTCCATTCCTGCCGGACCAAAATCCGCGACACCAATAAAATCAATCTTAGGAAGCGGATACTCGAGGCCAAAATACTCTTCAAAATATGCCAAAAATTTCCTTGCGCTTTCTAATGCGAACTGTGTATACTGAATTTTTCCCGGCGTAGTCACGCCGCGTATAACAATATCTCTATACTTCAATTCCGCAAATTCGAATTCCCCCACCCCCATATACAAGAGATACGTCGACATCAAAGGAGTTTGGGCAAAAGTAACAAGCTTTTTAACTTTACCGACAACTTTCTCACGAACAATGGGCATATTTGAAACAGCGCTTAAATACTTATTTATCTTAAGGGCGATATCAAATCTTGCCTTATATGAAGGATTATCAATACAAGGGAAAACCCGCCTTGCATCCGCCGGCTCAAAATGAGTCGTCGCCATATATCGCGGCTTTCCATCAACTTGATAGCCGCTCCTTGACCATCCGGCAAGAAAATTATTGATCGTTCCTTTAAATTCTATTACAATCTTGTACTCTCCTTTTACTAAAGGTTGTTTAAAAAAAAGTCTCAACGCGCCTTTATCAACTTCATGCTCTACATCAATACTCTTCCCTTTTCTCAATAATTGACACCTAACAATTTCCAAATCAACACTGTCTAAATTAATTACATCTATTTCCTCGGTTATATCAAATGTTATAACTTCTTTTCCTGTAAATACGAACTTCTCCAAATCCGGCGTAAAAGTAATATTGTAATTTTTAGGAATAAACATATTATTTTGCTTGCCCGCCGCTCAAGCGCTCTTCAAGCCGTGTACGAATAGTACGCAAAAGACTTGAAGTAAGCTTAGGCGGGTCATTTCTCATTTCTTCAAAACAAACCTATTAATAATATCAACTACTCCATCCTCAAAAACAGGAGGCGCGACATAATCCGCTATCTCCTTCAATCCATCAACCGCGTTCCCCATAGCCACACGTAATCCGCACGCCATAAGAAGCGGAAAATCATTATCTCCATCCCCCACTCCGATTATCTCATGAGTCTTAATTCCCAATATCTTCGCTACTTCCAGAATACCATGCTGCTTTGTCGCGCTCGCGTGACTTATTCCGACAAAAAATCTTTCCTTTTTATCACTTGGTATTTTACTGTAAGCGATGGTAGAAATATGGGAAATGCGTTGTATTAACAAATCTGCCGTCTTTTCCGATACATTCGTAACCATAGCTCCCAAAATTTTATCTGTTATTAAAGAAATATCTTTTGCGGGAATATTCTCAAGCATTGTATTTACATAAAAAGAAAGCTTCATTTTTTTTGTTTCCTCATATACTGCCAAGAGATCCTCACGCATAAGTCTTTGCTCCCGAAGTACTTTCCTGGAACGCGCATCTATTACTTGTGCGCCATTATTAACAATACATGGACCTGATAATTTCAAATGTTCAATAATATGTTGCGCGTCATAATAAGGTCTGGATGTCGCGATCCCCACATATACTTTTTTCCGGGCCTTTGCAATAGCTTCTGTTACCTTTTTTGAAGGCATCCCGCCATAATAACTTGGAATACTTGTCCCATCAAGATCCAACATCAACGCTTTATATTCCTTCGCTTTATCTATCATAATACTTTACAAACTTTATAACTTTATAAACTACAACACACTAACTCCAAACCTCCTCAATTCCAAAGCTATCGCGTGCAAAGGTAATCCTACAATATTAGAATAATCACCCTCAATTTTTTCAATAAAAGTAGCGCCTATTCCTTGAACTGCGTATGCACCGGCTTTATCGTAAACTTTTTCCCGCTTTACATACTCTCGAATTTCCCTCTCGCTTAATTTCCTAAAATAAACTAAAGTTTCAACCGATTTCGTTATTATTTTCTTAGAATCTATATCAATAAGTGAAAATCCTGTAATAACACTATGCCGCTTTCCGCTTAATCTCCGAAGCATTTGCATTGCTTCTTTTTCACCCTTTGGTTTATTCAATACTTCATCATCAATAGTAACAATTGTATCTGCGGCAATAATAACACATTGATCATGGTTTTTATTCTCCCTATATTTCTTTTCTACCGCCTCCGCCTTCTGCAGCGACAAAGCCTCAGCCTGTCCCCGAGGTTTTAATCTCGGGTTCAATCTCTCTTCAACCAAACTTGGAACCACTATAAATTGCAATCCCAATTGTTTTAATAAAGTCTTTCTTCTGGCAGATATCGAGGCAAGAACAAGTAACTTCATGCAAAAACCATTATACTACATCTTATACTTTATAAACTTCTTATACCCTTCTTATTTTCTTCCTTAAAGTTTCAGTAACGTAATTGATCAAATACCAAAAATTATCGATAACCAAATCCTGCGCATGTAAATACGATACATCTTGTCCTCCGAATCCGCGTTTGAATACTGATACTCCATAAAACCTATGATCTCGTTCCTCCTCAGGAGCGACCCCCCAAAAATTATACCGCTTCATCCCTCTCTGTTTTGCTTCCTTTATAGCTTCCCATTGCAACAGATATGCTCCGGGATATTTTCTCCCCTCATCTGTACTGGCACCATAATGATATACGGCTTCAGCGCCATAAAAAATAATAAATGCTTGGGCCAATAACCGCCCTTCAAAAGTTGCCGTATATAAAAAGGCACGGTCTTTTTCAAAAAATACCTTAAATTGTTCTCGAAAAAAACTATAAGAAAAAGGCACGAATTTCTGCCGCTTCGCTGTTTTAATTTGCAAGTCATAAAAATCCTTTATTCCCTTCTCGTCTTTACTCGTCTCTATTTTTATTCCTATATTTTGAGCTTTTCGTATCTCATGCCGTGTAGTCTTACGCACCCCCGCCAACAATTCGACTTCGGATCTCGTAATATCTAAAATACTTGAAAGTTCTGCGTGCAAATGCATAGGCGAACTTTTACATCCATACGTTTTAAAAATTTGTTTTGCTGGCTCACTCGTTACAAGCTGCGGCCTTATACGGACAAAAACACTACCTGTCCTCAAAGCAATTCTCTTCATCTCCGCGAATGCCGCTTCAACTACCTCTCTTTCGCTCCAATCAATAATCGGCCCTCCGGGCACAGTCAAATACCGGCCTCGTTTTGCATCCTCAATAATAGAAAGCATCACTCCA
>JAHIGH010000150.1 GCA_018900295.1 Patescibacteria group bacterium
CAGAAGATGCAGTTTTTGTAGTTCTAACGTAAAACATGTGGATATTATACCCTTAGTACCGCTAATATTCATTTTTAATACCGATTATGTTGATTTAATAAGCTTTACGTTTTTACTAAAATTCATTTGCACAAGTCAGGATATCTGGCTGATCAGAGATAAGGAGTAATATTTTTATACGATAGTGGTTGGAAATGCCCTTCAAATGCCTTTCCATTTGCTTTGCCGATTTAATTTTCCCCATAATTTGTTATTACATAATACCCTTAGATTCTCAAGTATTTAAGGATGACGTTAGTATATTTGATTTATATATGTAAGGCAATTATTGGTCGTTGAGTATTGATTATTGACTGTTGATTAAAAAGAAAAAAATTAGGCACTCGGGCATCCAAAAGTAATTCTAATTTCGACCTCGATAATTTAATCATTCTTTAAATAAACCTAGAGTTGATGATGATAAATCAAAGTGTTTCATTTTTTAGCTTTCTTCAAAAGTTTTTTGATCTCTTGATCAAAGTCGGATTCTATGGACTGAGTTTTATTAAAATTTACATACTCGGCGATTGCTTTATTTTCTGCTTGTGTATGGGAGATTTTTCCCTTGCCACTAAGTATCTTGTATTCATTAAAACTCAAAAAATTGTTTACGCTTTCTGTAAATTCTGCCATTGTGAATGCCTGTCTGTTTTCGATCAGATTTTCAATATAGTCAAAAAAACCGGAAATAGTCCGCTCGAGTTTCTTAATTTCTTTTTCCGATAAATAATTTTTGGCGATAGTTACATCTGACAATAAGATTCTGCCTCTGGGGCTATGTTTCCAAGTGGTCAATCCCATAAAGAGCTTATTTTTATCCACTTTTTCATAAATTATTTCTGCTGCAGTTTGACCGGTAATCGCAAAATGAAACTTATTCTGTACTGTTGCAAAAAAATCTTTAGTCGTTTGGGAATTAGGATCGTAGTCAATACTGCATTCGGAGAAAATATCGGTAATTTGCAGATAAATCCGTCTCTCACTCGTTCTGATTGAACGGATTCTTTCCAATAATTCTCTAAAGTAATCTTTTCCAAAAACTCTTTCTCCTTGTTTGAGAAATTCATCATTTAACGCAAAGCCCTTGGTAATATACTCTTTCAAAATCTGTGTTGCCCAGATGCGAAACTGTGTGGCTCGCTTGGAATTGACTCGATAACCAACCGCAATAATTGCGTCAAGGTTATAAAAAGCCGTGAGGTAATCTTTTCCATCGGAAGCAGTTATTCGAATTTTTCGAATAACTGAATTTTCTTCTAATTCGCCGCTCTTAAATATTTCCTTGAGATGATAATTTATGGTATGTACTTCTACCCCAAACAGCTCTGCTATTCTTTTTTGAGTCAACCACATTGTTTCATCCTGTAAAAACACTTCCAGTTTGACATTGCCGTTTGGCGTGGTGTAAAGAATAATTTCCGATTGTTTAATTGTTGATTGTTTAGCCATAGTAATTTTTATATTTTACCAAAAACACCGCGGGCAGTTTTCAAATAACCCCAGTGTTGACGCCTGCCAGCCTCTGGAGGGGTGATAAATCAAAGTGTCTCATTTTTTAACCATACTGTTTTTTAGTTGTTATTTTAGAAATTAAGAGCTTAGAACTTCTATAATTTGATCTGCAATTGTTTTTATACTTTTTTTCGTGGTATCTAATGCCACTTTATCTACAAGACTAGGACTATATTGCATTAGATCAGCTTTAGTAATTTTGTGCCAAATTGGAAGAATAATATTTTTTTCATCAATTTCTTTCGCAACAAGCCCATTTAGTTCGTATTTAGTCCAATTTTTACTAAAAAATGCTTTCGAAAGAATAATAATTCCATAGCGCGAATTGATTAATCCCTTATCTATTGACTGTCGTAAACTATCTCCTACCTTTAATTCAAATTCATCGTACCAAATATTAAATCCAATCTCTGTTAATCTTTTTGCTAATGGGCGCACGACATCTTCTTTATCTTCCGAAGCATGACAAATAAAAGCATCGTACCCAATAACCTCGGGTTCTTCTTTTGATTCACTAAATTTTGCATCGTTCATTCGTAACATTAAGCCTGTATGCATACTAAATGCCTCATCTGCTGATTTAAAGATTAATTTTGAGTAAAAATTCATTGGTGTTGAACCTCCTACAACCCACCACTCTTTTTCTTTTTTTTCGTTAGTAATAACGGACAAAACAATATCTTCCCGCCCAAATAAGTTAAATCTTTCTGCAAAAGTAACCTTTAATACCTTTACTCCTGTTACAGATTCAAGTTCAATATAGGATTTCGCACGTTGCATCAATTCTTTTAGCTCTATACCCTTTGTTGATTTTTCTTCGAGTTTTTTATCTTGGGTACTTTTTTTTACGTCTAAATAACTAAAATCGTATCTCTTATATTCTGACACTTTCTGCCTTATGAAACCGTCTATCTGTTCAGCAGCGTGTTTCCTTGTTACCAATGGAATACTGTCATAGAGATGTTGCCTTAAATCAGAAAATCTTTTGTAATCAGTCTCATCAAGATTTTTTAGAATTGCAGCAACTTCTGCTAACCAATCTTTTGATGCTGTATGATCTGGCGCTTCATATAACTTATGAGTATTGAGAGTTTTGAAAAAGCTAATTAGTTCTTGTACTAAATTTCTTTTCTCTTCTGATTTTTTCATTTTTCACCCTCCAAAATTGCACTTTGCCCTAATTTATATAAATCTTTTTTAGCCTGATCAAAATTTGACCATCTTCCGTCAGCTGTTTCAATAATATCGAGAAAATTAAAAGAGTACGGTTTCTGTATCTCCCCTCTATCTGAAAATTCTAAAATCAAGACTGGGATTTTTGCAGGAAACAGACCAAGTAATGTTTTTTTGTTATGTTCAAGCAACGTAGTCATTTCGTAATTTATTCTTGCTCGCACAGCGTCTTCGGATTTAGCGGCAAGATATTTATCCCCAGAATGGAAATATCTTGTGATTGATATGGCTACTATTCCAAACCTGTTTTCTTGACTGAGGCTGTATCTTTGAAGTTGTTCTATAGCAATCTTTGCATTCGATATTAACGTTTCTGGTTTATAAATTCTTTTACATTCAATTGCATATTCACGCCTATCTACTATTAATAAAATATCCGGATGATTGGCACACAAGCTCACATCATAGTTTGCATTTTTTAATCGTAGGAATAATTTGAGTTCGAAGAGCGTGTTTCGTCCCTCATTTGAATTTGATGTTTCATTAGACATCAATAACGGAGCATTAAGAACAATCTTCAGCTTTTTCAAAAAAAGTCTTATATCCTGTTTATTAATCAGGATTATACCTGCAAGGATAAAATTTAATTCCTGTAATTGTGATTGTGACGAATAACATTTATCAATGTAAGATTTATCCTGAAGTTGTGACTTGTCTAATTTTTTATCAATGTCAATTCTTATAATTAAATCTTCGGTTATTTTAATTGCCTCACCAACCCAACTGGTATCCGGTATTTTGTAATTAAATTCTACTTCCAAGATGGCAATTTTTTTATTCAACGATATTAAAAGGTCTTTATATTTCGTTTTCATAGATGTTCTACTACTTCAATTTCCTCCGGCGGGAGGCCGTAGAGTTTCTTTCTTTGCCGCTCATTTCAGTTTTGCGTATACTTCTTCAAACATTTTCTCTTTGACAAATTGTCCAAATTCCGCATTCTCTACGATCTTTTTATAAATATCAAAATTGGACTCAACCATGGTATGCAGTTGATCTTCAAATATATGCGCAAAAACCAATTTCAAAGCATCCTTTGTATTTGTTTTGGCGCTTTGGTTCAGGGTTTGATTACCGGTAAGACGCGTTTCCAGTTCGGCAAAAAATACCTTATCGCCATCGGTAAAATCCGTACCAAACCTTTCGTTCACTTCCTCAATAATAAGTGACAAAAATTCTTTTTCGTCGCCTGCGCCTTTTCCGGTTCCAAGCCCTTCCATTGGTTTAAGTTCGCCGGTAGCCTTTTCCAATTCTATGCTCCCGTTTGAAATTTGCTGAATACGGTAGGTGTCCATATTTACATTATCGGTAATCTCAACCGGCAATCGGTCTTTATCCGGCGGTAACTTCCGCGCGAGCATTCGCAAAAAAGCATATAACTTTTCCAAATTCACATCCTTAAAAGACACTATCTGCGACAAAAAGGCGTAGAGACGAATATAATTTTTGATTTGTTCACGAAAATCTACCCGTTCTTTCTTCTCCCGCTTCAAATATTCCACAACAATCGTATCCAAAAGCGGGTGCAATTTTTCTTGTGTTGCTCCGCGCTTAAAAAATACTTTGGCGAACAATTCCACATTTTCTTTATTGTATAAATGAAAATCATACAAGTTGCGTTCCATGTCGTAAAGCTTGTTCGGGTCGGTGGCCTTGATCAGTATTGCTTTGTCATAGTAGGGTTGAAATGCTTTCTGTATTTCTTCCTCATGATTGGCAAAATCCAAAATCATAGTATCGTCTTTACCTTTGCGGGTTCGATTCAGACGACTCAATGTTTGCACTGCCATCACACCGCCAAGTTTCTTATCAACATACATGGTATGGAGTAATGGTTGATCAAAACCGGTTTGAAATTTATTGGCCGCAATCAAAATTTTATATTCCGGCAGTTTGAATGTTTCTACGGTAAGCTTTTCACTTCGCAGCCTGTTCATGCCCGCTTCTGTATATTCTTTGCCCGCATCTTTCACCGCGCCGGAAAATGCAACGAGAGTTTTGATTGGGTAGTTATGTTCTTTGATATATTTATCAAACATAAGTTTATAACGCACTGCGTGCAGACGCGAACGGGTAACGATCATTGCTTTTGCGTAACCGTCAATCTTGCGCGTGACATGGGCAAGATAATGCTCGATCACAAGTTCTGTCTTTTTTCCTATGGCGTGATCATGTAATTCCACATACGATTTCAAAAGCGCGACACCTTTTTTCTTTTCATATTGCGGATCTTCTTCAGTTTTTTTGATAAGGTTGAAATATGTCTGGAAGGTGGTGTAGTTTTTCAGTACATCCAAAATAAAACCTTCTTCAATAGCCTGGCGCATAGAATAGAGATGGAACGGCGCAAAAGTACCATCGGAGTTTTTGGCGCCGAACAGCTCCATTGTTTTTTCTTTTGGTGTAGCCGTAAAGGCAAAGAAGCTGATATTTTTCTGCCGTCCCCTGCTCTTAATATCTTTAAGAACTATTTCCTCGCCGGTTATTTCTTCTTCCTCCTTGTTTTCTGTCTCCGCTTCCTCCAACGACCCCAGTACTGTTTTTAAGCTTTTGGTGCTTTCCCCTGTTTGCGAGGAATGCGCTTCGTCTATAATGACAGCAAATTTTTTGTCTGTCTGTTTGCTGATTTCATTTACTATAAAGGGGAATTTTTGTAAAGTGGTAACAATAATTTTTCGGCTGTTATCTATAGCGTCACGGAGTTGTGATGAACCCTGATCGATTGCCTCAACTACACCTTGAACTTGCTGAAACTGCAAAATTTCATCTCTTAGTTGCTTGTCAATTACCCGCCTGTCGGAGACGACTACAACCGTGTTAAATATCTTTACATCATAACCGGTATGCAAACTGGCGAGCTGATGCGCAAGCCATGATATCGTTTTGGTTTTACCTGATCCCGCGCTGTGTTGGATAAGATAGTTTTGCCCCGCGCCATGCTCTTTGGCGTGAGCAACCATCTTGCGTACCGCGTCCAACTGATGATAGCGGGGGAAAATGAGCGTCTCTTTTTCTTTCTCGTTGCCTTCTTCGTCAGTAACGTGTTCAACCGCAACCAATATAAACTCAGCCAAAATTTGGAGCAAACTTTCTTTTTGAAGCACTTCTTCCCACAGATACGCGCTCTTGAATCCGCCTGGATTTACCGGATTGCCGGCGCCGTTCTCAAAGCCTTTGTTAAATGGTAAAAAGTATGTAGATTTACCCGCCAGGCGCGTAGTCATATACACCAGGTCATTATCTACGGCAAAATGCACCAAACAGCGCTTGAACATAAAAAGTGGCTCGCGCGGATCTCGGTCGTAGCGGTATTGCTTAATTGCATTCTGCACATTCTGGCCGGTCAAGTAATTTTTGAGCTCAAGTGTTGAGATCGGCAAGCCATTGATAAAAACGACAGTATCCAAAGATTTTTCATCTTTTTGGCTAAACTTTACTTGCCGGATAAGTGAAAAAATATTGTTTTGATAAAGCGCGGCATGTTCTGGATTAAACGTACTTTCAGGTGTAAAATAAACGAGCTGGAAGCGTGAGCCGCAGTCGGCAAAACCTTTGCGTAAAACGTCCAGCGTCCCGCGCTTTTCGATCTCTTGTTTCAGACGGTGGACAAACTTAGATTTCACTTCTTCGCCATGCTGCTGTTTTAACTTCTCCCATTCTTTGGGTTGGGTGGCATAAATAAACTCAAAGAGCATGTCTTCATCAAGACAATTCTCGATGTTGTAATCTCTCGCCTCGCGTTTGCGATAGCCGGAAGCGGTCAAAACCTGCTCAATATGCGCTTCAAATGATCTTTCTGATGTGTCCATTGTTTTTTATTTTTCAAATAATTTTAAGTATTCATAAAACACAAATAATCGATTCCTTTTAAATCCTGTATTTTCTTTTAAAATATCAATTTTTACAAATTGCTTGATTAACGTGCTTGCCGAAGGATGGGTTATTTGTAATCTTTCGGCTACCTGCTTAGTGTTCAAGATAGGCTGAGAATATAAATACTTAAGCAGTTCCTGGCCTATTTTTGCCCTCTTTCCAAGTGACATAATTTTTTGTTCTGATTTTTGTCTAAGGGCAATAATTTTTTCAAAAGTCAATTTACCATTTTTTGCTGTTTCCGCAATTCCGACCAAAAAGAATTTAATCCACTGTTCTATATTATTCGAAGTCCTCACTAACGTAAGCGCGTCGTAATAAGCGCCTTTATTTCTTTCAAAAAAATCCGATAAGTATAATGTGGGTTTGCGTAAGATGCTTTGGGATACAAGATAAAGGGTAATAAACAATCGGCCAATTCGACCATTTCCATCTAAAAACGGATGTATGGTTTCAAATTGATAATGGCTGATAGCAATCTTGATTAAATGAGGCATATCAATATTTTTATTATGCCAAAATTTTTCTAAATCGCTAAGTAAATCCGGCACCTCGTTTGGATGCGGCGGAATAAATACAGCATCTTTCAGTGTCGCGCCGCCGATCCAGTTTTGGCTGGAACGGATTTCTCCGGGTTGTTTGTGCTTGCCGCGGACTCCGGTTAACAAAATTTTATGCGTGTTTTTAAGCAGTCGCATTGACAACGGAAGTTTTTCCAATTCAGCGATTGAATAATTCATTGCTTTGGTATAATTTTGCACTTCTATCCAATCGTCTCTTCTCTCGGGGTTGACTTCTTCTTTGGGCAAAAGCGCTTCATCCATACCGGTTTTTGTTCCCTCAATTCTGCTTGATGTCGTGGCTTCTTTAAAAATATGCATTCTGATAAAAAAATCTGCATCCGGAACAAGCAGGGAATAAGCGTTTAATTCTCCCATGTATCTATTCGCTTCTTCAAGCAGGACATCAATTTTTGGATCAGACCATTGAAAAGCCACATTTACTAAAGATGGAGAAAAGCTTTTGTATTCGTATTGCTGTTTGTACACGCCGGATTTGAAGGTTGTATTTTTCATAGCGAGCAACTTTATATAAGGATATTTATATGTAAAGTTTAGCACTTAACTTAATATATGTCAAACCATACCAAAAGTTGGCCCTACTTTAATTAATGGCATAGATATATTATTCCTAGAAAGGAACTCTTTTTATTGTCTTTACCTTATCAAAATTTCTATCATTTGTAACTATATATTTAATTTGTTGATCTTGCATGTATGATAAATGGAATGCGTCTCGGGGACGAAGAATATAATTATCAATATTATCAACTGCATGACTACATCCGGAGGCAGGATCATTAAATTGAGTCACTCGGAAAGTTGAATCATTAATCAATAAATTAACAGCTTGACGTATACCACTCCGCTTTGAATTTGCGAATAATTGGTATATACCTCCGTAGCTTTCAAAATTAAAATTAGATTGTCTTCAAAATCTAAATTGCAATAAATTCAAAGCTACGTTAGGTATTATACTTTCGCATTTTGAAAGCAG
>JAHIGH010000151.1 GCA_018900295.1 Patescibacteria group bacterium
AGCAATTCATCAAACAATGTATTATTACAATAATAAAAGAAGACATACATCATTAAATATGAGTCCGGTGCAATTTAGGAAAAATTACTATATTAAAAAGGAAGCTTCTGTGCGTTTGTCTAAAGAAATGGGTACTTGACAGTTTTTTTCCTTCGCACAAGGCTTCGGAAGGACAAAGTCGCGGGAATGACAATATAAAGAACTGAACAAATACCCGTTATCAATAATTCATGTTACGTAACCTTGTCACACGTATGTGTGAACTCGCATTCGCGAGAGATCTACCACAAGGGCACTACCCACTTCGTGGGGTCGCCTCCACGCGCTTCGCTTGGTCGGGATGACAATAGGACTTTTAAAACAGGTCTAACATCGTTATCTAAAATTCTTTCTATCGGGATTTGGATATAACTTTCACTTGGCAGAGTTCGCGAAAGCCCATTTCGCCATGTTCTCTTCCCATTCCGGAATTTTTATAACCTCCGAAAGGATTACAGGACAGCCAGCGGCTTGCCCCGTTAATTTCAACCGTACCTGCCTCAATTTTTGACGCAACACGCTCCGCTCTTTGATTATTTTTAGACAGCGAATTTACGTTGTCCGAGAGTTTGGGTAAAAAATGAGCGGTTTAGCAAGTTTTATCAATCTAAATAGAGAGCTTGGTCAGTATAGGCGTGCCCGTATCTGCTGATGCATCGCGATTCTCACTATAGCAATAACATCCAGTTCCCAAATAATGAGATCACAATCACGTAGTTGATAACTGAGACGAATAGTAATCGAGAATCTTCTTTTTTCGTTCTTCTATTGTAAGATTACTCTTAATTCCGGGGCCTCCTATACATCCTCCGGAACAATTCAGAATGTCCAACAATTTGATTTTCGGATTGGTATCAAATTCTTTTATTGCCGCAATATTATTCTGTGCTCCGGATACAATTTTTATTTCCCCATCCTGCATTTGTCCGTACAACCCGCTGCTCTGTGATAATCCGCCATCGATAGGATATATCCTGGTCATACCGGGTTCTGAAATATCAAAATGATCATCAGGATTGACCTGTTCATTTATATTATAATGATTGAATATTTCTGATAGTTCCAAATATGTTAAGACGAGAATGTTCGGCTCCGGCACATCTTCGGTTGCTTCAAATTTTTTCATCACACACGGACCGATAAATACGGGCTTATATCCCGGATATTGTTCACGGACTATCTTCGCGGTTGCCGCCATCGGCGAATCAACATTATGAGTGAAATATTTAGCGTATTGAGGCATCTGTTTTTTTATCATACGGACAACCGTAGGACAAGGGCTGGTAATGCAGCGGCCATTCGGATCTGATTTGAGAAGCGAAATAAGTTCTTTATTGGTTTTTCTAGCTCCGGCTGCTACTTCCACCACATACGCAAATCCAAGTTTCCGAAGCATAGTAATAATTGCCGGATACGGGAATATAATCGGAAATGACGGCGCCAACATCGCGGCCAGTTTTTCTTTATTATCAATCAGGTCAATGAGAGCTTTTGGTTCGTTCATGGTCTAAATATTTGGTGATACCAAAGGCCAACAATCCTCCCATGAGAGCAGTCATCAATTGGATATATCCCATAGATGCAATAAATAATGAAGGAACTATTTTAAGATTAAAATAAAGTTGGGCAAAACTTTGCAAGACCAAGTATTTTAGGATCGCAGAAATACTTATTTTTATCACATAAGGTAATGACGAAAACAGTGAAAATGCCAGGACCAATACGTAGTTTCCTATCCAAATGAAGGGAAGGAAGTAATATAAAAATATGGTTTGAGGACCAAAGAGAATTCCATGACTAATTGCTCCGAGACTGGGAAGTATAACGAAGGGGATCATCTCTTTTTTAGATAGCCGCTCTGCTGCCAGAAACAAAAAGCAGTTCACAAGTGTTCCCGTAATAATTTGCGGTGACGATAAAAATAAAGGAATACTAAAAGAAAGTACGCTTAAAATAAGCATATATTGAGCGGCAAGTATTCTTTTAATGCCGACGGCCATTGTTCTCATGTTAATAAATATAACACAGTTAAAACCTTAAATAAAGTAAAATTTATTATTTTGATAATTAATCAAACACTACCGTTTTATTTCCGTATGTAAGCACGCGATTTTCAATATGCCATTTTACGGCTCTTGATAATACAATTTTTTCCATGTCTTTTCCTTTTTGCGCTAAATCCTCAACACTATCTCTATGTGAAACCCGCAGTACGTCTTGCTCAATTATCGGTCCCTGGTCTAAATCCGC
>JAHIGH010000152.1 GCA_018900295.1 Patescibacteria group bacterium
ACGACGGCCCCGCCATCTGCAATCGTACGAATAAGCACCGCTGACTCTTTGGTTATATGCAAACACATCGCGATCTTCCAATCCTTAAAAGGTTTTTTCCTTTTGAACTCCTCCCTTATCGTCATCAGAACAGGCATATGACTCTCCGCCCACTCGATCTTCAGCCTCCCCGCTTCCGCCAGTTTTATATCTTTTATTCTATATTTTGATTTCATGATTTAATTAAATCCTCCCGCTCATATTTTTGAAAATTAAGTCATTGAAAATTCAATGAAAATTGAAAATTGAAAATTATTTATGATTCATGATTCTATATCTTCTCCATCGCCTGCTCAATATCCGCGATAATATCCTCCGTATCCTCAATCCCGACAGAAAACCGTATCAACCCGTCTGTAATGCCTGACTTGAGACGTTGGTCTCTCGGGATCATACTATGCGTCATGCTTGCGGGATGATTTACCAAACTCTCAACAGCCCCCAAACTTACAGCGAGCGAGAAAAGTTTCATGCTATTGGCAAATATTTTTCCTTTCTCGATTCCTCCTTCGATTTCAAAAGAAAGGACTCCGCCAAAACCGTTCATCTGCTTCCGCGCAAGATCATGTTGCGGATGCGTCAACAAACCCGGATAATGAACAACTTTAACCTTAGAATGTTTTGCTAAATATTTTGCGGCGGCATGAGCATTCGCGCAGTGTTTTTCCATTCGCAACGGCAATGTTTTCATTCCCCGCTGTATCAACCACGCTGCCTGCGGATCGATTACCGCACCGGTGACAAAAAGCGTTCCCCATATATCCAAAATAAGCTTCTGGTCGCGGGCAACCACAATGCCGCCCAAAGCGTCATTATGACCTGAAAGATATTTCGTCGTCGATGCGACCACAACGTCAGCCCCAAGCACTAATGGCTGTTGCAAATACGGTGTTATAAAAGTGTTGTCAACAACAAAAAGCACACCCGCCTCTTTTGTGATATTAGACAGCTGCTCTATGTCCGCGATTGTGAGAAGGGGATTGGTTGGCGTCTCAATATGCAATAATTTTGTCTTTTTGGTAATTGCTTTTTTAACCTGCGCTATGTCGGTAATATCTACAAATGTAGTTTTTACTCCCCATTTTGGGACCAATTCTCCATACAGACGAAAACTTTCTCCATAAATCACATTTGATGCCACAACTTCGTCTCCTTGTGAAAGGACAGTCTGCGCCAAGGTAGCAATAGCAGCCATGCCTGATGAAAAAGCGATTGCGTCCGTTCCGTGCTCAAGCCCTGTTATCAACAACTCAAGCTCCCGTTGGTTTGGGTGATTTCCTCGGGCATAAACATACTTACTTCTATTATCTATTTCTTTATTATCTCCTCTGAATATTTTTGCCGCTTCATCAACGTTCGCGAAAGTATAAGTAGCCGACCGGTGAATAGGGGACACCAATCCTCGCTTCTCCTTAAATTCCTTATGACCTGAATGAAGCAATTGCGTAGCAAATCCTTTTTTTGTCTCATGTTTTGGTATAGCCGGAACCTCAAAATCCTCATTGTACAGATAATCCGTATACCGCTCTCCGGAATCGGGGAAAACAGCCACAATGGTTGCCTTTTTCTTTAGTCTCTTCGCTATCTCAATCGCGGCATACATCGCGGCTCCCGATGTAGGCCCTGCAAGAATTCCTTCAAATTTTGTGAGCTTTCGGGCCATCTCAATTGCCTCCTTACTTTGCAACCGTACAAATTCATCCACCATGTCCAAATGCACATTTTCAGGCATGAAAACATGACCTATCCCTTCAAGAAAGAAAGGCGCCGGCTTACCGCTATAAATCGAGCCTATGGGATCAGGAGCGACAAATTTTATTCCGGAATTCTTTTCCTTGAGAAATTTTACTACTCCGCCCGCGGTTCCGCCCGTTCCGATGCCTATGACAATATAATCCAATTTTCCATCTGTATCTCGCCATATCTCAGGCCCTGTCCCTTCATAATGCGCCCGCGGATTATCAGGATTGCTGTATTGATCCGTAAGGAAAGCCCCGTTTTCTTTTGCGATTCTTTTCGCGGTTGACTTATAACTCCGCGCGTCCCCGATAGCCACAGCTGTCTCGCATCGTTTCACCTCCGCGCCTAAAGCTTCAAAAAGTACTGCTTTCTTTTGACTCATCCAATTAGGTTGTGTAAAAATAGTTCTATACCCCTTGACGGCAGCAGCCATAGCCAGGCTTATGCCGGTATTGCCGCTGGTTGCCTCAACTATCATCCCGCCTTTCTTGAGTTTACCCGATTTTTCAGCACCCTCGATCATAGCCTTGGCAATTCTATCCTTCACGCTTCCCCCTGGATTCAGATACTCCAATTTCGCGAGAATAGTTACCAAGGGATTGGGATTAAGCCGGTTTATTTTCACCAAAGGCGTATTACCTACAAGTTCCAAAATATTCTCAGCGTATTTCATAAATTATTGTCTCTTCAAAACATAACCATAAAAAAAAACCTCCCTTCAGGAGGTTTTGTCGCGTAAAAACACAACCTCCATTACGGGAAGATTGCGCAACAACAAATTATCATTTTTTTCATACTCACAAATCTCATTTTACCACAAATCACCGGATTGTACACTGCCAATTTCACTAATTCCAATATATTTAAGATTTGAGATGTAACTTTGATATTTGATTTTTGCTTGCCCCTCGACTCGTCCAGCGAAGCCTTGGCGAAGTTGGAAGCTTTAGCGAAGTGGGGACTTTTGAACTTTCTTTTAGGGGTTATACTTCGTATTTTTCCGTACCAACTTTGCTGTACTTACTATCTCCATAAGCTGCCCGTTCCGCGCTTCTATCTGTGTCGCGCCTGTCTGCTCATGATAATCCTGCAGTAGATCAGACAAAGTCTTTGTTTGCTCGCTCAGGTCGAACCGCAAATCCTTCATTTTCTGCGCCAGTATCGCGACTGATGGCTGCTTGGCAATCTGTTGTCTTACGGAATTCCGTTCTTTCGCGGCCTTTTTCGCTCTTTCAGTGTGTTCCAGATATGTAGGATTATTACCGAAAGAATCCTCAAACATCTCCCTGACCTGTCTGATTTCATCACGCGCCTTATCAATACTCTCAATATGATTTTTTATAAGCTCCTCAAGGCTGAGAAGCGTAGTCGCCGCATTCGGATCAACCGCAACGTTTGACGTTGCAACCTTTTCACTCTCATCCCCAATCGCGCTCGACGCGACGCCCTCTGCCCCATCCTCAATTATCTCCCCATCTATAACTTGATCTACAATCTTATTGTCATCCATAGTCATAACTATACACAAATCCCCCCACCAAAATCAAGTAACAAAAAACTATGAAAGTTGAATTTTCTCAATCTTTTCCACGCGTTTCTCAAGCCTCTCTAACCTTTCACCATGTCTTTCTTTTAATTCCGCTATTGCCTTTGCCGTTTTCTGAAAACCAAACTTCATTGCATCTGTAATCTCCTTTTTAGTCGCTGCTAATTCGATTTTCAAGATTTGCCCTAAAATTCCGATATTTGCTGATAAGTCTTTCTTCGTAACCATATCTTTCCGGATCAAATCACCTTCTACGCTGATCATCTCGCGTGTATCTTTCCGGATCAAATCACCTTCTACGCTGATCATCTCGCGTGTATCTTTCCGGATCAAATCACCTTCCGCCCTCACCACTTCCGCAACAGCTTTCAAATCATCTTTAGTTAACATACCAATAATATTAACAAAAAACCAAACTCTCTGCAATTACCCAATTTTGCTATAATATTTATATGACCAAGAAACAGAAAGTAAAAAAAATTATTGAGCGGCTTTCACAAATCTACCCCCATCCTACTACGACACTTCATTACACAACCCCGCTTCAACTGCTCATTGCCACCATCCTCTCAGCCCAAGCGAACGATAAAGTAGTAAACCAGGTCACTCCGGAATTATTCCAAAAATACAAATCCGCCGAAGCCCTGGCAAAAGCGGACATAAAAGAACTCGCGCTGGATCTCGGTAAAATTAATTTTCGCAATAACAAAGCCAAAAATATCATTGCTGCCTGCAAAATTATCACGCAGAAATACAATGGGGAAGTACCCAGCACAATGCAGGAACTTGACGCGCTTCCCGGAGTTGCCCGCAAAACAGCCAATGTCGTCCTTGGCAATGCCTTTCACAAAGCTGAAGGAATAGTAGTAGATACGCACGTTATACGACTATCACAAAAATTAGGACTGACCGACTCCAAAGACCCCGTAAAAATAGAACAGGATCTAATGAAAATCGTCCCCAAAGACAAATGGATCGACTTCTCCCATCTCCTTATAAATTTCGGCCGCGATTACTGTCCGGCGCGCCCTCACAAATACGACCCCTGCCCCCTCGGCCATCTCTGCCCGGATTCTTAATTTGTCATTCTGAGCGAACCCCGCTCAGCGGGGGAAGTCGAAGAATCTCTTGCCACAGTGTTGCATATAATATTTTTGGGTGAGAAATCCCTCGACTCGTTCCTCACCCCGGGATGACCAATTACTTAGTAGGGGACTCAGGCAGCGCATTCAGATCCTCAGCCAGTGTCTTATATATTTCCGCTTCCTCATCCAAAAGATCCGCGCTCTTATCATAAAAATCAGCCTGCAAATCCAAAATATCAGCAATCGTATCCAGCAGCGTATTATTTACCGCCTCCGCTTTATCAACAATCTCAAAAAGGACTTTTCTCAATCCCTCCTCCAACTCCATCCCCTCCAAGTATTTTTTTAGTTCCTCTTTATTCATGGTTTACTTTGCTTTTCTTCAAGGATTCTCTTATATTCTTTGCTTTCTCCCTGTGCTCTTTTGCTTTTTCTTTACGCGTCTTCACATTTCGCTGATTCTCACCCAAATATGTGGCGAATAACCCATCCTTAAAATTTCTCCAAAACATAACCTTTGCCTGACTTACTACTGCGCCAATATCATACAATCCGCCATAAATATCATAACTTCTCGCCCGAAT
>JAHIGH010000153.1 GCA_018900295.1 Patescibacteria group bacterium
GGCAAAAGAGAAATTACTGGAAAAGATGGACCCGTTATTTGTCGGCAGCAACATGATCCGGCAAGTTACCAAAGAAAAAGCAACCTGGGCAGATCTTCCTGATAAATTCGAAGCCGGCACTGCCAATCTCGAAGGCGTCGCAGGCCTCGCATCCGCGATATCTTATATAAATAAAATCGGTTATAAAAATATAATCGCCCACGAACAGGAACTCACCAAATACGGACTTGAAAAATTGCGTCAAATACCCGGTCTGAAATTATTTGGCCAGTATTCTTCGAAAAATCGCCTCGGTATTTTTTCCTTCTCTCTTCCCGGTATCCATCCTCACGACATATCTCAAATTCTAGACAGCCAAAATATCGCGATCCGCTCAGGCCACCACTGCGCCCAGATCACTATGCAGGTACTGGGCGTCCCCGCCACCGCCCGCGCCTCTCTCTATTTATATAATACAAAAGAAGATATCGATAAACTGGCTGAAGGAATAAAAGTCGTAAAAAAAACCCTGAGAATTTAAATATTTGTCATTCCGAGCGTAGCGAGAGCGGAGTCGAGAAATCTCATACCACATAGCACATAAAACAGATTAATGGTATGGAATCTTTTTCAAGCTTCTCAAAAGTTTAGTACTTTTAACTTTTGAGTTGTGTTTTTGAATTTTGACTTTTAACTTTTAATTTATTTATTATGCAGGACACTCTCTATCGTGACATCATCCTGGAACATTGGCAGCACCCCAAAAATTACGGTGTGCTAAAAAATCCCGACATTGATGTTGAAGAAAACAATCCTTATTGCGGCGACATAATTCGCCTGACAATTAAATTAGAAAAGGATAAAATTAAAAAAGTTGCCTTTACCGGCGAGGGTTGCGCTATATCAAAGGCCTCTGCCTCCTTATTTACCGAAGAAATAAAAAACAAAACCCTAACCGAGCTTAAAAAAATCAAATCTCAAGAAATCCTCGACCTGATTGGCGTCCCTCTCTCCCCCACCCGCGCCAAATGCGCCCTCCTCATCCACCAAGTCCTCCAAAAAGGCCTTAAATTGTACTAAGAACACTTATTTGATAGAATATAAATATGCCTTTATCATTCCCAATTACCATTAAAATCATTTACGAACCTGAAGCAACTGACGCTCCATATGTTGCCTATATTCCTGAATTTGACATTTCATCTTGTGGAAAATCGGAAGAAGAAGCCAAAAAAAATGTCAGAGAGGTTCTTGAAATTACACTTGAAGAAGTGGAAAAACAAAACAAACTTGAAGAATTTCTCAAAGAAGCGGGAATTTCTATCAAAAAATCCGGTTCGTTTCCAAAAATCAGCTTTGAACCTTTTATATTTAATGCCTAAATGCCCGCGCTAACACCGATTCATTACAAAAAACTTATAAAAGTATTTGAAAAATCCGGATGGATTTATGATCGGACAAAAGGAGACCACTTAATTTTTATCAAGAAAGGTTCTGTCCGGCCAGTCGTCATCCCCGCATATAAAACAATTCCTGTTTTTATTATCAAAAACAATCTCCGCACAGCAAATATAACAAGCGACGAATATCTGAAAATTTTAAAAAACATATAAACACTTCTCTCCCCCCCCCCACCCGCGCCAAATGCGCCCTCCTCATCCACCAAGTCCTGCAAAAAGGTATAAATAGTTATAAACGAAGTTAAAAATATTGTTTATAATACATAAACCTTAACACTAAATAATTTATGATAAAAACAATTTCGTCCATTCTCTATGCCTGATAATATAGATGCCCCTTTATGGAGATATATTACATATGAAAAACTCACGTCTTTACCTACAAAAAGAGCATTATACTTTAGTCGCTCTGATTTATTTACAGACACACAGGAAGGCACTTTTAGTAAAGAAACGCTAAAAAGAAGACCTATATTTTTCGAAGGAGCGACGGATCATTGGATAAATGTAACAATGCCACTTTTTGATAAACGCACTAAAAAATGCGTCTATATTAACTGCTGGCATAACAATAAAAACGAGTCAAAACACATGTGGATGACATATTCAGAAAGTGGAAAAGGAATTGCCATAAAAAGTTCACTAGTAAGATTAAAAAATGCAATCTTAGATGATAAAAAAGAATTCCTTATACGTCCTGTTTGGTATATTGATTACGAAAAAGAACATATCTCTGAAGCTAATGCTTTTTACCCATATTTCTATAAACACATTTCTTTTCAAAACGAAAGAGAATTCAGAATTGCTGTTATTGAAAATTTTGAAAAAATTGGGGCTCCTAATTTTGACAAATTAAAATTTGAACCTGGATTATTTATCAAAGTAAATATCGACATATTAATTGAAAATATTTATTTGAGTCCTTTTGTATCAGAAGTGTTTACAATGAAAGTCTTTAAACTACTTGAAGATTATCGAATAACTAATAAATTACAACGTTCCAACCTATAAAAATATTTTTAGATCTCCCCCGCCACCCTGTCTCCAAATTCCCTCGTCCCCAAGACTTTATCCGTAGCAATATCCTTCGTCCCATACCCATGTTCCAATACTCTCTCAACCGCTTTAAAAATCGCCTTACTCTCTTCTTTCAGCCCAAAACTATAATCCAAAAGCATTGCCGCCGATAAAATACTGCCCGTAGGATTCGCGTAA
>JAHIGH010000154.1 GCA_018900295.1 Patescibacteria group bacterium
AGGTCAACTGTTGATGCGCGTCCGATAAAGCCGCTTTCGGATTCGGATGTACCTCCACAATATATCCGTCAAATTCATGCTCAAGAGCTTCCTGCGAGATTTTAAATACTTTCTCAACACTCCCACCGGTATGAGAAGGATCAAAGATCATCGGTAACTTCGTCTTCTCTTTCATACGCAAAGTCATATCATAATCAGGAACATTGCGATATCCTTCCGGATTCGCGCCGCCTGGTGCGAAACCCCTGTGGCAAAGCAAAAGCCGTGATGGCTTTATACCCCCATCCAGAACATGCTCCACAACTCCCTCCCAATGCTTCTCATTTGACCAAACCTGATTCTTTACCATGAGGTATATCCGCTCGTCTTGCGCGGCAATTTTTGCTATTTCGCGCTGGATTATATGATTTTGATTCCGCGCGCCGATCCACAAAAGAAGTTTGGCTTTTGGCGCTCTTGTGAGCACAGCCTGTGCGACTTTTGCGGCATGCTCCGGTATTATCGGCTCGACCGCCGGATTCACGCCCATATTCGCCGCCTCCACAATCCAATCAATTCCCGCCTCCCCCACTCCCTCAAACCCTGGCTTGGTCCTCGGCTTCCAAAGACTCAAACGCACGAAATCCACCCCCAACTCGCGCGAATTCTTGGCCGTCTCCATAACCATCTCCCGATTCTCAACCGCGCACGGCCCCACAATAAATATCTGATTTTGAAATTTCTGTATTGTCATAAATCTATATTTAAATAATTGAAAATTGAATCATTGTAAATTCAATGAAAATTGTAAATTGAAAATTGAAAATTATTCACCGGAGCAAATTTGTAACTTGCTCCGAAACATTTCCCCTCAAACAACAAAAAACCCCTCTCTATTCAGGGGTTATGTCTGCTTTCGTGTTTATTCCACACCAGCCTACACACCCCTCCCGGGGATAGTAAACCATGTAAAATAAAAATATTTATTTCTCGCTAAATTCATATTCAATATAAACATTCTAACCTATCCCATTTCCACTGTCAATCTCAAAAAAATTATGAATGAGTTCACACCTCTGACACAAATTATATTGTTCGAGCGTAGCGATAGCGGAGTCGAGAACTTCTCGATTCGGCTTTTAGCCTCACTCGAAGAATATTTATGTTAGAATCGTGAACAGTTACAAAATTATTGTCATTGCGGACAAGTTTCCAACTTAATATCCTATTTAATATTGCCTGCACAAGATGTTTTTCTGTCTGAGCCTATCGAAAACAAAATCCCTTATCAAATCCTTAACGCCTTCCTGATCCTGAAAATTATTTTAATTTCCTTAATAATTTTCTGAATTCTTTTCCGCTCACGTCTACAGGCTTTTTTGGTCCTTTTTCTCCATCCAACCTATTAAATAACTCTGATGTACTTCTGAATACTTCTCCGCTCACATCTACATGTCCATCTTGTCTTCCCCCTACAGACGAGGACGATACACCACCTACAGTTTTACTACAAACTATTTCACCTAATATTTCTTTATTCGCCATAAATTCATCCCTCTCTTTTCTATAGGCCATTATAACTAAAAACTCCAAAATTGCAAGCCTCGTGGGGATTTACAAGCCGCCTGCAAATATTGAAGTCTTATGAAGCTTTAAAGTTTGCTTATAACTTTTATCTTTTCAATTTCTCGCTCTTACCCTCTGCAATTCCACCTCTACCTGATCCAGCCGCTTCCTCAACTCATCCACTTGTTTGCGTAAATCTCTTGTTTCGTCAAACTTCTCCTCAAGCCGCGCTATATCACTTTTTGTCGCCATATCCTTAATATCTTCTTTAGTCGCTAAGCCCTTTATTTTTTCGTTTGTGCGCTCTTCCAATGCCTTGATATCATCTTTGGTTGCCATATTCTTGATATCATCTTTGGTTGCCAAACTCTTTATTTTCGCGTTTGTACGATCCTCTGAAGCCCTAACAACGGCATCTGTATGAGCGTTTATATTAACTTCAAGAGTCTTAGCCCTCGCATCAAAGAGAGTTCCTATATCTTCAAAAAGTCTTTTTCTTTCTTCGTCGGTTTTTCTTGGCATAATAAAAAATATTATAGAAGTTCTTAAGAGGCTTTACAAGTAGTTCTTTTCGCCAATTCCGCAAAAGTAGCCTCTCTTTTGATTCTTTCTCCGTTCTTGAAAATCCAGGTAGGATACGCTTTTATTTTTTTCTCCTGACACTTTTTTACATCCTTCGTGCATTCAACATAGGTAACATATTTAAATGAGTCGCCGAATAATTTTTTTTGTCTTTGGCAGTGCGAACACCAATACGCACCGTACATCACAACGCCCTTTTCAGTCAAACACTTCGCGAACGCGTCAAGCTTTGCCGGATCGA
>JAHIGH010000155.1 GCA_018900295.1 Patescibacteria group bacterium
AAAAGGCGCCACCCTCCCCTGCGATAAATAAATAACTTTATCAATATCACTTACGCTTGTATGCTTAAAAAGATCCGACAAAATATCAATCATCGCCAGTCTCGACGCCGTCTGTTCCAATCTCTCAAAATACTCAGAAAGTTTAGAAAATAACATATTACTCAAAATAAAAATTCCTCTACCGCGTTCATTGCAACAAAATATCGCAACTCTTTTCTCTTGTTCCAATGTCGGCGGATTTTTTTGCCTTCAAAAATAGCAGATTATTTTTACGCACCTAATACTTGACAATTACTATACAATCAGTAATAAATAAATCGCTGGTCTTTTTGAGCAGATATTTTATAGCATTCTAAATGCTATAGGTTTTATATTTATTAACAATAAACACTATTTTAATCTCTATTTTTCAATTTTCTTACAGCTATAGGTCTTGACATACTCTTAAAACTATGATATCTTAAATTAAGTGATCATCCACCAGTAGGTGGGGTTCACAAATATCTTAAGTTTTTTTGAGATATTTGTAAGCTTCACCTTTTTTAATTTTAAAAAAGTTTCTTATTTTTTCTTCCGAAATTCTATCTAAATCTTTTCTATATAATTTCTTTCTAATTTCAGCCCAAACCACATCTAATTTAATTTTACTCATGGTAGAAATTTTTCTTCTTGCATGAAAAAAGGCTGTATAGGAAATTAAATCCGTAAGCTCAAGTCCTCCCGATAAAAACTTCTTTTCGGCAAAACAAATAGCAGTACATCTTTCTGCGATTAGATTTGCTGAAACATTATCAAGGAACCCATCAGGCTGCTTGCTTCCATAAAGAGATTTTATTAACTGATAATCTCCTCCTCTTCTTGCATCTACTATTATTTCTCCTATCGAATGATTTTTCTTTAAATAAGGCGCAAACCATTTAAAAAGCATGCAGGAGGCAATTTTATATGGAAACTCTTTCATTTCTTTTTTATCCGAAGATCCTTTAAAATCATCATCCGATGTGGCTCCCAATACTGCTTTAAATTGCTTCTTATTGATTGCCATTATATGTATTTTTATGGGAATAAGAGAAATAAAATCGGCTAATGCCTCAAGTAGAGAAGCAGCATCGGCATCGGAGAGTTTTCGTGTTTTTAGGCTCTCAAAAATATCATAGCTATGAAAGGGAAAAGTTGTATCTATGCCATATTTCCTCTTTATATAACTAAAAAAACCTTCTATTGGGATTTTTTCTTCTTCATCTAAAATTACTCCTGTTAAAATAAAGGGTTCTTCTGCTTTTTCAATCAAGCTGGATTTCCCGGATTCATCAATATAGAGGGTAGACAGTTTCTTCATTTATCATATCATTCTACTCTCGCTTTTTTGACGAGTCAATTAGGTAAATATTTTTAATTTATCCGATTCATTATCTATCCATTTTTCCGCTTCTTCTTCGTTCTTCTCAATCGCCATTTCCACACCCCGCTTTGCTATAATTTACAACCGTATATTGCATAGTTTAATTAATTATATAAATTATCCTGATTATTTCTGTCAAAATCCCATTTAAGCGGGTTGTTAGCGATATATTCGCGGATTTTTTCCAATGACTTCTCATCGTGGATAATATGATCGTAAAATGAACGCTGCCATTGAAATTCCGGCAATCCGTTTCGATGGATTAATTTTGACGAGGTGGTTTTAAATGCACCCATTAATTCTGATAGGGATTTGATTTTTGGTTTATCGGGCATTTCGTATCGTAGGGACAGGTCGCGACCTGTCCCTACAACAATAATTCCGTGCAAATGATTAGGCATTATGATAAATTCGTCCAAATTCACGTAATTATATTGTTTTGCCAGCCATAACCATTGTTGTTTTACGATTTTTCCATATTCATTTAAAATCATTTTTCCGTTCTCGATTTTGCCGAAATATTCAATTTTGCCTTTTGCGCATACGGTTATGAAATAATATCCATTTTGGGAATAATCATATTTTTGCAGTCTGTTTAATTTACGTTCTCTGCGATTTACAACCGAATATTGCATAATTATTTTTTATTGTCATCAGCTTCTTTCCCAATATATCGTCTAAACTCTTTCAATAATTGTCTTATTTGAGTAATTCTTTGCGCCTCTAATGGCATACTAAATTCAACCTCAAGCTCTTTTTTGTAATTTCTTTTGAACTTTACAAGATGATTAACTCCATTTTTATCTATCTCAGCAATAACCCCGTGAGCCATTGCATGCCTTAACTGTATTAATTCTTGAGGGAGGCTAATATTAGGGAAATATTTATTAAATTCTTTTGTAATTTCTCCGAAACTTGGATTAGAAAAAGATTTTGGATATTCTTTATAAACTTTACCCTTTGTGTACGGAGGTTTTGGAAATTTACCAATTTCCCCATCTTTTCTTGCTATGGCGCAACGCATTAAAAATTCAATGGCCGTAATATCTCTCCAAACCTCCCCCAAACATTCAAAAAAAAATTTAACTTCGTCTTGATTCATAGACTATCTCCAAAAACTTAATTTTTCTTTTTTCGCCCGTTCAATATTTTTTTATTCTGCGAGCAAATTTTTCACAATTTTAATCATCACTTCTTTTTCTTTCGGGTCGCTTTCGGCAATCAGCAAAGCCAGCGCGGTTAAAGCGTTGTCGTTTATTTTCCGCTCGCCGGATTTTTTGAAAAGATAATTTGATTTGTCCAGAAAATAAACAAACAAAAACGAAGCGGTTCTTTTGTTGCCGTCTGAAAATGGATGATCTTTTACGGTTAAATAAAGCAGATGCGCCGCTTTGTCCTCAATCGCTGGATATAATTCCTTTTTGGCAAAAGTTTGATAAAGTCCTTTGATAATTCCCTCGAAACCTCCGCCTCTTTCTTGTCCGAATAGATCGCTTGCTTCTTTTTTGGCAATTAATTCTTTTTTCAATTCAGCGATTATTTTCGCTCCGTCTTCATATTTCAAAACAAACTCTGATTTTCGGCCTTTTTCATCCGCCAATTTTCCTTTGTCGTATTGTTCAAGTAAAGAAAGTGTTTTTGAATAATCAGCAAGCAGGTTTAAAATTTCCGCCTCTTGTCCTGTCAATAATTCTTTTTTTGACTGCTTTTGTAAAAATAAAACCGCTTCTTGCAATTCGTGAAATTTGTTTTGCGCCTCAAGAATCCGTTTTTCATTTACGGCATAACCATTCAAAACATACTGGCGAAGAGTTTTAGTCGCCCATTGACGGAATTTTGTAGCGTTAGCGGAATTAACCCTATAGCCGATAGAAAGTATTAAATCCAAATTGTAGTATTCGATTTTTCTCATTACCTTTCTTTTCCCTTCGGTTTGAAGTGTTTCCAAAATGGAAACAGTTGATTTTTTATCCAGCTCGCCCGTGTCAAATATATTTTTTACATGTTTGGAAATAGCCGCCTTTTGCACATTAAAAAGCTCGCCCACTTGTTGTTGGGTCAAAAAAATCGTTTCTTTACTTGCGTCAAGACGCGCTTCTATAGCGCCGCTTGGCGCTTGGTAAATTGCAATTTGTCTATTATCTTTTTTCATATTTTTATCTCCAAAAACTTAATTTTTCGCCTTTTGCCCAGGCAATAAACTTTTCCGCCACCCCGTCGGGCAATTCGCCGTTGTGGTTGTGCAAATCGTGACTAATAATCAAGTATCCGTTTTTTATCCAGTTTCGGTTGATTATTGCCGTTTTTGACGAATACATAATCGCCGGAATTTGTACCAGCATTAACTGACGTGCTGTTTAATTTTCATTTGAACTTTTGCCATAATTTTTTGGAAAATATTTCTTCCCAGCCTGCCATAAATACTGATCTATTTGTTTTAAATTAAATTGTTCTAGACCGTAAAATTTTCTAAAATCTATAAGTATTTTTTTAAATAATTGATATAATCGCAAATCTTGTCTTGAAAAATTTGAAAATTTATCTTTTTCTTTAAGTCTCATAAGCATTTTATCTACATAAGAATCATAGATTGGATAAATTAACGGTTTATGATGACTGCAATATTTTGTTGCAAATGAGTAAAAATTTTTTGTTTTCCCTCCCTTCATTTCAACTTCAGCAATTTTATTTACTATTTCCAAATCATCTTTTGCAAAATTGCCATCTATATTTAATAAAATTATATGTTTAGCTACTGTAAACGGCGAGAAAATATTTGTACTATAAAAATCATTTAGGGAACAAACTTTTATCAAAACATCATCAAGATTATTATTAAGCGGATATGTTTTTGTAAATAGTTTTTCCAAACTACTTTCTTGCAGGGTATAATTTTCAAGAGTATTCCATAGCCTAAGATATCTTTCAACTTCTTTTCGTGATGGTTTTCTTATATTTAAATTATTTTTCATAATTCTACTTTATTGATTCAATATTCCCGCCGCTAAATTTTACGCCAACAAAGCTGACAAACAACTTCCTCCGGCTTCAAGATGATTTCTTTATCGCGAATAACGCAGACAACATACGACTTTCCATCTTTGACGGTTATTTTTTGCTCTAATTTATCAACAAGCGACTGCTCAAATAACGAAAAACTATAATTTGAGTCCTTGATGATGTTTGAAATATTTTTCATGGTTTTATCTAAATTAGACCCTTTACCCCATCACGTATTTCGCCGCTTTCGTGCTTCCCTGTTTTTTTACAATCCCATGTCTTATCAATGACTTCAATTCATTCAATATTGTATCTTCTGATACAAGCGGAAAAAGCGTCTTAAATCCGGTGTTTGCCAAATACCCGGTCTTTTGAATATACTCAACGATTTTCAATTGTCGCTCGCTCAGCATAACCGGTTTCCCGCCCAGCCGCTCCCGCAACTTCCCGTCAACCGATATTCTCTCCACCTTTTCCTTAATCTTCGTCAACTCAATCGCCAATCCCTGCGTGAAGTATTCAAGCCAGACCGTCAAATCGCCATTATTTTTCTCAACACTCTGCAAACTACTATAATAAACAGTTGCGTCATTATCAAAATATTCTTCAAGCGAAAAAAATTTCCTTATATCATATCCGCTCTGAAATAAAATAAAAGTAGACAAGACTCGCGCTACTCTTCCATTCCCGTCAATAAAAGGATGTATACGCACCAATTCGTAATGAACTACCCCGCTCTTAAGCACCGGATGAATTTCCTCAACCGGAGTTTTATTAATAAATTCTACAAGCTCTTTCACCTTATATGGTACCCCAAGTACGACAGGCGGAGTGAAAGTTATCTATCCTGTCATACTGTTCTTTACAACCACCTGCGTTGTACGATACACTCCTGCCCTCTCAGTCGCCAATATCTTTTCAACAATCATTCTATGTAAGTTTTTTATAAGCTCCTCATCAATATTAAATTTGACATTTGACATTTGACATTTGACATTCTCTATGTGTTCCATCACCTTCCTGTAATTAATAACCTCCTGGATATCCCGCTCGCGTGCCACGACCTCCTGCCCGAACATCGCCTGCTCAGCTTGCGTCAAATTAAGCTCATTCCCCTCAATATGCGTTCCATGATGCACTGCCCTCACCAATGCGTCTTTCCGAAATTCTTTCTCATAATAAGGCAAAAGCGGTGCATGATCCACAACCTCGCGGCACGCCTCAATTATCCCGACATGTTTAAGAATTTTATTTGTTATGGAGTATTTTGGAGTATACATAAGATGTCATTGCGAGACCATGAGCTTGCCGAATGGCGAAGCAATCTCTAAAATTAACGTTTTCAATTACCTC
>JAHIGH010000263.1 GCA_018900295.1 Patescibacteria group bacterium
ATCAACGCCGCAATAATTCACAAAACATTAGTCATTTGGGTTGCTTTTATGGCGATACCGCTTTTGAAAGAAAAGATGTCTGCTTTGCAGATTTTTGCAGTAATATTATTGTTCGGCGCGAATCTTCTGGTCGGAGGGTTTGCGGGATTTACATTTTTGGAAGGAGAATTTCTTATTTTAATCGCAACCATATTTTGGGCAATTGAAAATATTCTTGCAAAGAAGATTTTACCCACAGTTGACCCGGATATTGTGACAGCCGCCCGAATGGGGTTTGGCTCTATAATTCTTTTAGGAGCAGCCGTCATAACAGCTCCGGCAGCATTAGCTAAATCATTGTCGCTTACGTCAACTCAATGGTTTTTCATGATCATCACTATAGCCACACTTCTCGGATACGTCATGAGTTGGTACAGGGCTCTGAAATACGCTCCTGCGACAACAGTAACATCCGTCCTCGTCGCGTCAACATTGGTGACAAATGTTCTCTCAGCAATTTTCCTAACTCATACATGGACGATATTGATGGGAATTCAGGCAGTCTTGATGATTATTGGCGTAGCCGTCTTCTGGCTTTCTGCGAAAAAAGAAGTAGGTGTAAAAAGCAAAAACCTAGCTATATAAAAGTTTGTATTTATGAACCAACGTTATGCAGGATTTGGAGTCAGATTTGTTGCTACATTGATCGATGGTATTTTACTGTTAGTAATTAGTTACCCTGTCTATTATCTTTTTAGTATTCCTTATACACTATTAGGTTGGTTCATTCTTCTTAATTCTCATTTTATTAGCACTACTTCTCCTCATCTCTCCGATGTTATTATTTTGTTTATGTATATGGGCTTAGCCCTTCTTCCAGCATTAGGACTTGTGTATAGTTATTTTGTTTTATATCAAAAAAAATATGGACAAACAATTGGCAAGAAGATAATGAAGATCAAAGTAGTTACTTATGACGACAGGACGCCAACGAAGTCCGACTTTTTCCGTCGTGAAATTATCGGAAAATTTTTATCGGCGATCATTCTCGGTATAGGATATTTACAGGTTATTTGGAATCCAAAGAAGCAAGCCTTGCACGATAAGTGCGCCAAAACATATGTGGTCTATACGGGAAATAGACAAAAAAAACTGTCTAAATTGCAATTATTTATAATAATAGTTTTTTCTTGGATTTGTGTTATTTCTGCTTACTTACTTACTTGGAGTAAATAAATTTATATCATCAACTTTTAAAATTTCACAAAATCCTGATGTAAAAAAAATAGAAATATCAGCTGATAAGCAAGCCGTCCTCAATGCTGATACAAAAGAAGAAATTTTTACGGGAAAGTGTTTTAAGGAAGCAGAATTATCTCACAATAAGTATTGGATAGCTGTTTCAATAAATTGTAATAACGAGAAAAATGATAGGATTTTCTTTCATATTCTTCCAAATACTCCTTGCGACGCGTATTTCACTCCTTTAAATTGCGCGTCAGTTCGGGAGCCCGGGAATTTTGAGGTCGATGGTAGCGGCAAGAACCTTGCATGGTCAGAAGACGACAAAACAATAACTTATGAATTTATTGATTTATATGGAAGGCTGGAAAAGCGAGTTATTGATCCCAAAACAGGGAAAATATTAAACACAAAATAAATTAGTTTTGAAAATTTCATAAGATTTCTTTCACCCAAAACAGCAAATTATCTTCTTCTTGTTTCGTCAGAATTTTGACAACCATATTCCAATGCGCCGCAACAATATCTCCGGTTTTTAGTCCCGGCACTAGTTCATGATCTAAAGGAATTGCTTCCTTCTTAACAACAAGTGCGTACTCTTTATTGTCATTGCGAGCTATTGAAACTCCCTCTGACTCCCCCTTGTCAGGGGGAGAAATTTGTGCTCCTCCCCTGATAAGGGGAGGTTGGGAGGGGTTGAATCTATGAAGCGAATGTAAATTAATTATAGCTTTCCCATCTATCAGCTTTACAACTTCCCCCCAACGGATCATGCAGTTATTAATAGATTTCAAATTAAATGGCACAGCCCCGCTCGCCCGCCCGACTCCGACATGTAAGACTTGAAATAAATGGTTTGGAATAAAAACCTTTGGCGGTTTTTGTTGCAATTCTTTTATAAAGGAATCAGGAACACCCTGTTTTTTAAAATTTTTCAAAAGCAAATCATAATCCTCAGGTTTTACTTTTTTTAAAAGATCACTCCCGATCCAATAACTCTCTATTACCTCGTAAGAAAATACAGGTAAGTTCGCAATTTCTGCAATTGTTTCAAGATAAGGATAAAGAACAATAAAATGTTTTAACTCCTCCTCAACATCTTTGCATTTTCCATGTATAATGCATTCCTTAAATTTTTCCGCTGCGCTGTCTTTCCCGCAGTACCCGAGTGAATTAGGCGGCAAAGAAAATCTCGCCTCAAGCTGAAGCGCTTTAATGTCCATAGGAAATAAATTATACAACAGGAAGTAAATATCAACCAGATCAGTTTCCGTGAGGCAAAGCCAGATGTTTTTCAATTTTTATAACACGTCTTTCCAGTTTGACATCACCCTCATCATAGTTCCTCACAATAAGACTGACGGTTTTTCTCAAATAACGCAGATCTTTTTTAATCGGCTTTAATTTATTTTCAATAACAGTATCAATCTCACTTATCTTTTTTCTCATGGGACCCAATTCGGATTGAATCTCGTTTATATCTTTTCTCATGGGACCCAATTCG
>JAHIGH010000156.1 GCA_018900295.1 Patescibacteria group bacterium
AAGAAGAAGAGTTGTAACAGTACCGCATGAATGTTATTACTGTAAAGAAAAGAAAGTTCCGACGTATGCGGAGGTTCAGGTACTGCAAAGATTTACTTTAAATAGGGGCAAGATTATGTCGAGAACGCGGAGTGGTATTTGCGCGAAGCATCAACGAAGGCTTACATCGGCAATTAAATACGCGAGGCATCTTGCTTTATTACCATTCGTTGGATCGGATTAATATATAGTTTTTTCATGACTACACTGCCTGTTTTACTTTCTTCATGGTGCGATCTTCGGGTTAAAAATAATGATCCTGTTAAGGCAGGTCAGTTGATAGCACAAAAAATATTACATAAAGAATGTGCGATTAATATAGCTAATGAATTTTTTGAATCCTGCGAGAAAGCACGAAGATATATAACGAAAAAGCCAGGCGATAATATAAAAGCAGGAGATATTTTGGCGATTAAAAAAAATTTCTTTGGTTTTAAGGAAAAAAAAGTGATAAGCAGAGTAGATGGTATATTTTCACGATACGCGCGAGATACCGGTAATCTTTTTATTACTTTAATGAAGGAAGAAGGTGTTACGGATATAGTTTCGCCTGTTGATGGAATTGTGACTTTGTGCAATAATGATAAAATTGTCATAGAAACCGACAAAGATGTTTATCGCGGCAGAAAGGGAGCAGGAGGGAACGCTCAGGGGGAAGTTTTTATTCTGGAAGGTGCTTTTGAGCAAAACGGAATAGATTCAGAGGAAAGTGAAATATCATTATATTATACCCTGGATAGCAGAGCGGTTGGGAAGATAATTGTCGGGAAAAATTTTCAACGTGATTTATTGATAAAATGTATTGGAATGGGTGTAGTCGGGATTGTCGGTACAGGGATCAGTAATTCGGATCTGGAATATATTTCAGGACGTCATATGCAGGTGCCTCTTATAGAGGTGGACAGTGATATAATAAAAAGGATTTTAAAATGGAAAAACAAGAAAATTTATCTGAACAGTCAGGAAAAACTATTAATTCTTCTTCACGCTTAAGCTCCGGGAAATTGCGTGTGTTTTTTTTGATCTTAATTTCAGGCTGTATTGGTTATTATGCTGGTATTACAAAAATCGCGGTTGAATGGAAAAATTTTCAGCCAAGTGTTGAGGTTGTTAATAAGGAGCCACCGCCTTCGGTAAGTAAAGCTGATTTTGCTCCATTATGGACTGTCATGCAGAAATTGGAGGCTACTTACTATGACAGGAAAGTGATTGACGCGCAGAAATTTGTTGACGGCGCGATAACCGGGTTAGTAGGAAGCCTTGATGATCCGTATACTGTTTATTTGCCTCCCGTAAAAAATAATGATTTTAAGCAGGGATTGGCAGGAAAGTTTGAGGGAATCGGTGCTGAGTTAGGAATGAAGGAAAAGCAGATTATTATAGTTGCTCCACTTGACGGCAGTCCTGCACAGAAGGCCGGTTTACGGGCAGGAGATTTGATCGTTAAAGTAAACTCTGATTTCACAAACGGTTGGTCACTCAGTGAGGCGGTTGATAAAATCAGGGGACCGAAAGGAACAAGCGTTATCTTAACTGTTCTTCAAAAATCCGAATTGACAACGAAAGAGTTAGCAATTATCCGTGATACGATAACTATTAAAAGCGTTATTTCCTGGACAAAAAAAATAAAGGATATTGATGAATTAAATAAAAAAACGGATGTGTTTAAAGGCGTAGAGAATGAAAAAATTACTTATGTACGGTTATCTCAATTTGGCGATAACACTAATGCTGAGTGGCAAAGCGTGGCAGTTCAAATTGACCGTGAATTAAAAGTAGACAAAGATATTCGCGGTGTCGTTTTGGATGTACGGAATAATCCGGGGGGATATCTTACAGATGCTGTTTATATCATATCGGAATTTATTAAAGATGGCGCAGCGGTAATGCAGGAAGATCGCAATGGTGATAGAATTGGATATAAGGTAAATGGTAAAGGTTTGCTTTATAAAGTACCGCTTGTGGTTCTTATCAATAGAGGATCTGCATCGGCGAGTGAAATTGTCGCTGGTGCCATACAGGATTATAAGCGCGGTGTATTGGTTGGGGAGACATCTTTCGGTAAAGGAACTATTCAGCAAGCAGAGGATTTGGGAGGCGGATCAGGTTTGCATATCACTATCGCAAAATGGTTAACGCCAAATGGAAATTGGGTGCATCAGAAAGGTCTAACCCCGGATATAAAAGCGGATGTAGATACTAAGGATCCGAGTCACGACGCGCAACTTGAGAAAGCCGTGGAGGAATTGGTAAAAGAATAGGTTTTTCAGGAAATTTTCAGGATGCCTTTTTATAATTAATTTGTAGTTTTATTTTTTGCATATTTGTATACCACTCCGCAATCATTTTGCAAGAATTTGGTATATACCTACCGTAGCTTTGCCTCTTCGCCTTATAGGCTTTGAAGGCACAAGTCAAAGTATCGCCGCGCCCTTCCGTAGCTTTAGCGGAGGAGGGTTAGGTATTATACTTTTTTGCAATTTGAAAGCAGAGGGGTATAGATCACTGTTTATGAAAAGGTTAGTTGTATTAATTGTAATTCTGATAGTTATTTTTGGATTGGCGAGCGGTGTACAGAAATATATTCCTTTAATGCTCAGGTTTGTTTCGGAGAACACACAAGTAAATGTTCCTCAAGGAAAAGAGAAGATAAAAATAGTTACAGAAGAATCAATAACAATAGATATTGTTAAAAAGGCTGGTCCTTCAGTTGTTACGATTGCAGAAGAGTTTGTGCCTCAATTGAATAGAAATTTTCCTTTTGATTCTAGCCCGTTTTTTGGTTTTCAATTTCCTAATGAGCAGAATCCGCGATCTAATCAGCCTCAGAGTATAGGTTCAGGATTCATTATTTCAAGCGACGGCATGATCGTGACAAACAAACATGTAGTTTCTGATACAGGATCCAAATATCAGATTATTACAAGTAATGATAAGAAATATAATGTCACGAAGATTTACCGTGATCCATTGAATGACGTTGCTCTTTTGAAAATTGACGTGAATGAAAATTCAGGAGCAACTCTTGGTTCCGCTTCTAATCCGCAATGAATAGTTAATATATAAAAGTATTTTTTCTCCTTGCAATAGATGATTCGCTTTGTATATAATATATTATATTGATATGGTGAGAAAAATAAAAACAGTTAAGAAAATATCTAAATCATCAATAGAACCAAAGGCAAAAGTTCAAAAAATGGAGGAATTGCCGAAAACAGCGGGAAATGAAGTAGGTACTAAAATTGGAGGAATGTCGATAAAGGTTCATAGGCTTACTCTTATTATTGCTGTAATGATACTGATAGTAGGTTGTTTTTTGTTTTTCGGACGAGGACTTATTGTGGCAGCAGTTATAAATGGACAGCCTATTAGCAGATTAGCCTTAATTCAGGAAGCAGAAAAGCAAGCCGGTAAACAGACTTTGTCCGCATTAATACGTAATATTTTAATTGAACAAGAAGCAAATAAGCAAAAAGTGGTTGTAAATGAAAAACAGATTAATGATCAAATAAAAAGCATAGAGAATAATTTATCCAAGCAAGGACAAGATATTGACCAAATGTTAAGCATGGAAAGAATGACAAGAGCGGATTTACGTAAAGTTATACGCCTGGATTTATTGGTAACGAAAATGGTTGAGAAGAATATCAAGATATCAGAGAAAGATGTTAATGATTATATAGAGAAAAATAAGGAGATGTTGCCGAAAGATCAGAGTGAAAATGAGTTGAAGAAAACGGTTACAGAGCGGTTGAAGCAACAACAGCTTTCTGAGAAAGCCCAGGCATGGCTTGCAGATCTTGAAAAGAAAGCAAAAATTGTAAAGTTCGTTAATTATTAATTTCTCAAAAGTATTTATTACTTCGTTTGATTTGAAATCACTCAGTTATTTATAGAAACCTGACATTACCCCAGTTTCGCTTCAAAACGTCATTCTGGGAAGCAACGACTTCTCCAGAATCAGATCCCGGACAAGCCAGGATGACAAAGTGGGGTAATTTCAGTATAGAAACTACTTGACAGAGACCTGGTTATTTTGTGTATTATAGATAGAGGGTTGAAAAGGGGGTGAGATTATGAAAAAAAGGAGAGTTGTTAAGTCTCATAAAAATAGTAGAGTACATCATACATCAAGAGTAAGAACAAATAAATTAATTTGGGGATTGGAGCCGGATTTTGTCCT
>JAHIGH010000157.1 GCA_018900295.1 Patescibacteria group bacterium
ATTATTAAAAGGAGTTACCGATGCAAGGCTTTTAAATATGATCACCAATGAAGAAATAGTTTTACGATCTGAAGTCAGTAAGGAAATTAAGCAATTATTGCATTTAATGGAACCGTGGTACTAATTTGCACAACTCAGGAAATTATGGGGAAAATTAAATCGGCAAAGCAAATGGAAAGGCATTTGAAGGGCATTTCCAACCACTATCGTATAAAAATATTACTCCTTATCTCTGATCAGCCAGATATCACACTTGAGGGAATTGTTGATAATATTAAAGCAAATGAGAAGACAATCGGAGAACACACAAGGAGATTATACGTCGCCGGACTCATCAACAAAAGCTACAGGGGAAAATTCAGGGAACACAACCTGACACCATATGGTAAAATGCTTGTTAAATTCCTTAAATCATTCCAATCTGTACAATAACATCCTTAAATACTTGAGAATGTAAGGACATATATTATTGTACGGATATATTTCGGATTTATCTTGAAGTATAATTACTTCACTTATGATTAAATTATCGAGGTCGAAATTAGAATTACTTTTTGAATGTCTGAGATGTTTCTGGTGAATTATAAAATTATTATGGTTAAAAAACAGGAAATAAAAAAAATACCGGATAATCAAATCGCTTTCTATCAATCGCCGGATGGATCGGTGAATATCGAAGTATTGTACGCCGATGAAAACATCTGGCTCACCCAAAAGAAAATGGCAGAGCTTTTCGATTGCTCATCCGATAATATTTCACTTCATCTAAAAAATATCTATAAAGAAAAAGAAGTAGATCAAGGTTCAACTACCGAGGATTTCTCGGTACTTCAAAAAGAAGGTTATCGGGAGGTTTCAAGAAGACTTACTTTTTTTAGCCTGGAAGCCATAATTGCTGTTGGTTATCGGGTTAATTCGGAAAGAGGCACGCAGTTTCGACAGTGGGCTACCAGTATTTTGAAAAACTACATTCACAAAGGTTATGCTCTTGACAGTAATCGGATGAAATACGGCTCTCGTTTTAGCACGCGTTATTTTGATGAATTATATGAAGAAATCCGTGATATCCGTACGAGCGAACGGATGATTTATCAAAAAATTACCGATATTTACGCAACCGCTATTGATTATTCGCCAAAAGCGTACGAGAGCAAACAGTTTTTCGCAACTGTCCAAAACAAACTCCACTTCGCCATAACCGGCAAAACTGCAGCGGAAATTATTGCGGAGCGCGTAAGCAGTAATAAAGAAAAAATGGGGCTTACTTCATGGCGGAGATCACCTCAAGGAAAAATTATGCCTAGCGATATTGTAATTGCCAAAAATTACTTAGACAAAAAAGAACTCGCTCATCTTAATCGTATCGGTAATATGTATTTAGATTATGCGGAAATGCAGGCGGCTCGCGGACTAGCTATGACAATGAAAGATTGGATAGTGAAACTAAATGCTTTTTTGAAATTTAGCGAATATGAGATTTTGACCAATTCAGGAAATATTAGTCATGATGTAGCAGAAGCTCTTGCCCTTACCGAGTATGAAAAATATAAAAAAGTGCAGGACAAAAACTACATCTCCGATTTTGACAAACTGGCAAAGAAACTGTTAAAGAAAGCTAAAGAATGATTAAATTATCGAGGTCGAAATTAGAACTACTTTTTACCGATTAATTATGAAACAGACGAAAACTAAATTAGCAATTTTTAAAGGTCGGAAGATCCGCCGGAAACACATTAACTCCGGGGGGTTGATTTCCCTTGAAACCCCTGGATACAATTAAGCCATCAGGAAGAAGGTGATTATTGCCACCAAAATAGCGCAAGTGAAATGTATAAACTGTCTCTTTTTTATAATGGGATTGCTCGTGCTCTCCTGCTGAGCGGGGTCACTCGCAATGACAACCCCAAGATACAAATCTATATAATTTTAGCTAACTCAACGAAGCAGTCCTGGGGGGGCGATCGTTTTTAGAACTCGTGCTAGCACAGATATAAGTTAATGCGGTATAATATCGAGAACAAACAATGAAAGTCAGAACCCGTATCGCGCCAAGTCCTACAGGAGAAGATTTACACATCGGCAACCTTTATACGGCGCTGATTAATTGGACAGTCGCCAGAAAAAACAAAGGAAAATTCATCATCAGGATTGAAGATACGGATAGAGAGAGGTTC
>JAHIGH010000158.1 GCA_018900295.1 Patescibacteria group bacterium
TCTGTTGTGTATAGAGTAGGGGAGAGATAATCGACCCTGATTCCCAGAACTTGCGAGAACGCCGGCCAGAAATGTTTGCCTAATTGCGTTGGTAAAAAAAGGACAAGGATGTAGAAGGTAATTTTTTCAAAATCAGGCTTTTGGCTTAATAATGAGAACTCTTTCTTTTCCTTCTCCGCTCCCCTCCGACGTAACTTTTTCATCATCCTGGAGGTAAAGATGAACTATTCTTCTCTCCCATGGTTTTAAAGCAAATAAGACTTGTTCTTTATTTTCCGCCAAAACTTTTTCTTTGGTTTGTTCTGCAAGTTTTTCTAAATATTCTGTCCTATTTTTTTTGTAATCGCCTACTTCAACCGATGTCCTTATAAAACGGCCTATTTTTCTAGAAATCATCAAGGATAAAATTAACTGGAGAGAATCGAGCGCTTCGCCATGGTAACCAATTACCATTCCTGTATCCTGTGTTTCCAAAGATATGTCGATATGATCTTCTTTTGGTTGAACATCAAAGGTGCCTTCTACTTCAAGTAAAGAGAGAAGTTTTTCTACTATATCTTCAACTAATTTTAATTCTTTTTTGGTAAGTTTTTTTTCTTCCATTTTGTTTCTTTCTTATTTTCCTGATTTTAAACTTTCTAGCTTTTTTACCCAATCACTCAGACCACCAAGTCCTTGCATTTGGTACTGTTGTATGATACCAAAAATCGTATAAGTATTCCAGTACAGAGACAAACCAATCGAAAACTGGTATGAAACGACCCCAATTATCACCGGCATCATATAGAGCATTTGGGATTGCATAGTCTTGGCAAAGTCAGGCTCTTGTTTTTTGGGCATGGCGACTTCATCGGCTACAGGGGGAATAATTGTCATTTTTGTTTGAATAAATTGCAAAAGAGCGGTTATGATAGGAATTAAAACGATTAAAAAACCGATTGATTGGAATAGCTCCCCGGGAGTTTTTCCCAAGGGCAGGCCGAGAAAATTTGTATCCCAGGCATGATTTAGTTTCAGGAAATCAAAATAAAGTATTTTATTTATAACCAAAATCGTTTCTTTGGGTTTGAGGTTGATGACCTTTTGGATGGCGGGGTAGAACCCAAAAAGAAGGATGACTATTTGAATAAGACTCGGCAAGCATCCGGCTGCCGGATTTATGCCATGTTCTTTAAAAAGCGCCATCTGCTCCTGTTGCATGCGTTTTGGATCGGATTTATGTTTTTCTTTCAATCTGTTTATATGAGGCTGTACGTTTTGCATTTTTTGGGAGGCTTTTATTTGAGAAACGGTAAAGGGGTAGAGGATGAAACGAATTAATACGGTAATAAGAATTATTGAAAAACCCAGCGCATTAGAGATGTGAAAATACGTTAGAATCTGGTATATTGCAACCAGGATATTGATTAAGGGATGTACTAATAATGTATCAAATATTTGCATAAGTTAAGACCTACTCATTTGGCGATCTGCTGCGTTGCGCGCTGCGGTGCTCCTCACCGTACATAATTAGTACGACTCGCTGCGCTCCTCGCCCGCGCCTTGCATCTCATCCAAATGACTAGGTCTTTGAAATCACTATTGAGGGGTTGGCAATGAAGCAGGCGAATTATGCCTATTTTTATGCCTTTTTTTAGTCCATATTTCTGTATGGATATTTTCGTGTACTCGGAACAGGAGGGCGTAAAACGGCATATCGCTTTTACGCCGATTAATTGTCTAAGAAGAATTGAAATGGTGTTTTGGTAAACTATAATACTTATAATTGCTGCTTTTTTCATTTTATTAATTTCAGCTCTTTAAAAAGGTTTTCAATTTCACTGTAAAACGATTCACGTTTTTGACCTACCGCGTTTTTTTGTAATATAAAAAGCATATCATATCCATTTTCAATTTTGGGTAGCATTTCTTCAATACAGGAACGCATTACCCGCTTTGTCCTATTCCTAACTACTGCTCTTTTGTCTATCTTTTTACCTATAACAAACCCAAATCTACTAA
>JAHIGH010000015.1 GCA_018900295.1 Patescibacteria group bacterium
ACCGTGCACAAAAAATTATTGAAGAAGCAAAAAAATCAGGAGCGCCGGAGCCTCTTCCGATCCAAGCAGATCTTACCACCAATGACGGACGTAAAGCGGTATTTAATAGCTGGAAAAAAAATTTCGCCGACAATATTGACGCGTTAGTTCTCTGCGCGTCCGGAGCCACAATTGAAATCAATGTAGACGCGAATATGGCGCTTGTCGATAAATTTCTTGCAATTAGAAAAGAACGGATTGGTAAAGGTGAAAAATTACCTCTCGGTACAATTATCTTTCTCCAAAGCGAACCCGGACATTATCAACGTGTCATCGACGGAGTATTCAACTTTCTCGATTATTACCGTGACAAAGTCGGACCTGCGAAAAGAGCAGGGGAAGATGCATTGAGAAAAAGACTGCAGCTTATGGCAGGGGTAGGCGTACGTGGAATTGTAGTTTGCCCCCCGGAAGTCGAGGACACATTCAATATGAAATTATTTGAATTACAGAACAAAGAAGCAAGAAGCAAAAGCCGTGAATTATCCTCCAAACTCGGAACAAAGCCTTTCGTAACCATCTCTCAAGTCGCCCAAAAAGTGCGTAGTCTTCTTGAAAATGCAAATATTCCAAATGGACATATCCAGCTATTCGGCAATGTCTCAGATGGCCTTACCGCTCTCTCGGCAATTTATGGAGATGAAGCTATTTACGTACACACCTTTGAAAAAATCGGGGAGGGGAGAGGTATTGGCCGGCTTATAGTCAATCCCAAACTTTGGAAAAGGGATGAAGAGCCGCCGTTTAATACAACCCCTCTTGATATAACGAAAGAACATATGAGAGGTCACTTCAGGCCGGATATTGCCTCGCTTTTCCCGGGACATAAATCAATTCGTACTGCCGCGATTGCCCTTTCACAACTTTTTAAGCAGGATGAACCTGTTGATCCCCATAAAATCTATTTGGAAGCATACAAATCGGTTAAATTCCGCAGTCCCGTACTCCCTGGGCAAACACTCACAACCAAAATTACATTATCCGGCAAAACAAAAGACACAGTTACCGGAGATGCTATTCAATCAGTCAACGGTAAAGAAAGTATGGATATTCGGGGAATGCAAGTCAAAAAAATAAAAAACGCGGGCGAAGAAAACGCTCTGCTCTTAGATCAACTCATAGAAGCCTCCGCGCAAACAGTCGGGATGTACGTACTCGCGAGCCTCGAAAACAATGATCTTCTTCCCCTTTTTCATAGCACCGGAGAAGCGAAACTCTTAAAAACCATACAAAGCGGGGATAATCTGCTTATCAAGGCAAATAATGTGAAAATTATCAAAACAGCCTCAATGAATATTTTCTCTTCCGATATAGAAATCTATCGCGCGTTTACTCAAATAACCACACAGGACGGCGTGATTATCCCAAAGGTGACAAGAGAAGAACTCGTAGCTACAGTCAAAACCCTTCAAGGCCTACTTCTCCCCAAAGCCGAAATCCTCAAAAAATTATCCTGAAAATTACTCAATATATTTGGCTATCAATAACGCTGCATCTTTACCATGAAACCCGTAAGCAAGCACTAATGCGGTACTGAAATCGCCTTTAAGAGCGCTTCCCCTGATCAAATTTAAATCCTTAAATGGTTCATCGACGTTATCCAGATTTATGATCGGTGGTATAAATCCTTTTTCGATCGCCCTGACTGCTGAAATAGTGTTTACCGCTCCCGCTCCGCCAGCCAGATGTCCATGCATTGATTTGATTGCGGTAATTGGTATTTTCTTCAAATATTCTGTACCCAGAGCAGTACGTAGAGCCTTAATTTCAGCAGCATCTCCTGATTTTGTCGCCGTTGCATGTGCAAATATTGCGTCAATCGGATAAATCAATCCTTCATCTGTAGGTAATTCTACCGTCTTGAGAATTAGTTGTGCGACACGATTATTATTTAAATTTGTTGAACTATACCCGTCGCTGCCCTTCTCGGCTCCTAAAATAACTGCATAAATTGTCGCCTTTCTTGCAATTGCGCTGTCAAGCCTTTCAAGCACTACGACTCCTCCTCCTGAAGCCAGTACAAAACCATCTCTATCTTTATCAAATGGCCTGCTTGCTTTTTCAGGTGTATCGTTACGCGCTGAAAGCGGACCTCTCATTGCGGAAAAAACACCTATTGATAACTCCGGATGTTCTGACAATGTGTCCTCAATACCCCCGGCAAATACAATTGAATTCTTCCCCGTCTTTATTAAATGATACGCGTCAACGATGCTTGAAAGTCCCGTAGCGCAAGCCTCCGAAGAATTCATTCCCCAACCTTGCAGGCCTAATTCAGCTTCGATATCTCCACCAAGTTCCTCCGGAAATAACTGGAGTCCTGCAAATGGACTTACCAGACTCGATCCTACTCTTGGATCTGTTGGCTCTAATTTTCCTGTTTTTTCATTCACCTTCCAATGTATTTTTAAATACACATCTACCATTTTTGTACATGCGCCTATACCTGTACTGACCGTACATCCCGCTCTTCTGGCATCAAAATTACCTAGTAACTTTCCGTCAGTCCCGATTACCCCTGCCATTTTACCGGCCTCTCTGGATAGAACGATGCCCATAGCTCCTATTCCGGACATCCTTCCTAATTCCTTTTCGCTGAAATATTCTTTCGCGTTAAATTTTGTCGGGGCCGCTATATTGCTGCGAAAATTATTTACCTCATATTTCATGGTCCCTGATTTACCGATTAGTTCCCCTTCTTCTGTTTCTCGCGTATTCCCAAGCGATGTCAGTTCTGCATATCCTGTAATAGCTACCGCATCACTGGGAACATCTCTCGAATACGTATTTAACTCCTTTAAATTAACTGATAAATCTACTGCACTCTGTTTCCAATTTTTAGTCATAACTATTGATATTTTATGCTAACACACGCCACCATTAGTGTCAATTTTGCAGAGCCTCATTCAAGAATCGTCTTGACATGCAGTATTCTTTCTTTTTCTATCCCGTTCATTTTACACAAAGAAGATAGCGAAGTTCCCGGACCGCTTTCGATATAATTAGAAACTTTATTTTTTAAGTATCCCATCATTCTTACCCAATTTATAGGATTAATTGTGCTTTCAATACAATCATATCGTAATTCTTCTATATCCATTGTTGCGGCCCCCTTCATATTACTAACGATGGATACCTGTGGATTCGATAATGGATATTTCTCAAAAAACACCTTGAATTTTTCATATGCTCCCTGCATTGTTTTTGTATGAAAAGCCCCGGACGTTCCCAAACGAATTGTCTTTACTGCTCCTAAAATAATAGCTTCCCTTTCAATTTCGGGAAAAATACTCCTCGGACATCCAACAACAAAGGCTGTCGGAGCGTTGATTAATGCAATTTCAGTATTAGTTTTTCTGCAAATTTCCTGAACCTTGTCTTCTGCCAAACCGATAATCGCGCACATTCCGTTATCTGCATTCTCACTTTCTTCCTGCATAAATTTCCCGCGTACGCATACTACGCTGCATCCCTGTTCGAAAGAAAGGCTTCCGGCTGCGGTAAGCGCTGAAAATGCCCCAAGACTATGTCCGAGAAAATATTCCGGTATATAATCCTGAATATTTTTATCTTTAAAAAGTTCAAAAGATAACAAACTTAATGTATAAATGAGCGGTTGTATAAAAGAAGTCTTAATCCAAAAATCTGATGATTCATCTATCAAACTATCTGCTGCAATAATTTTTATTTCCGGATTTATTTCACTGAAGCAATCTTGTAATGTTTGTACAAATTTTTCAGTTCTGGAAGCATCTTTACTTACTAAAAATTTATAATGCTCTCTGATAATACTTGCTTGCACTCCTTGTCCCGAAAAAAGAAAAGCAACTTTTTTGCCATATCTTTCCATATATTTAATACCTCCTGTCATCACTCTCCCGTCCCTGCACCTAAGGGTACAGGGCTTCACCGATGAAAATTAGTTTATACTTTTGAATTTATTATTTGTGCAATATCTCCCAGCGTAACCTTATCTGCCGGTTTATAAATCACTTCGCCTTTGTCACCCTTGCCTTGGGGTACTTTTGCAAATTCATCATCTGATAGTTTAATCCCCAAATCATCCTGTACTTTTACGGCAAGTTGTACTACATCCAGTGAGTCCATCTTTAAATCACTCAAAGTAAGCGCTTCCATGGAGGATACTTTATTCTCTGTCATTGCAGCTTTTGCAGCCTCCTCTCCTCCCATTATATATTTCTGTATAAGTATGTCTATTGTTATTTTATCTGCCATTCATTTTCACCCCCAATCTGTTTCAAAATTTTCTCAATCTAAACATTTTACCCAATTGCTAATCAATTCTCAACCCCCGCAACCCCCAATTCCTTGCTTTCTGTTCTCTGTTTTCTATTATTTGTACACTCCTCTTTGTTCCTCAGGAAGAAGATTACTGATCTTTTGCATTATAAGATCCATAATTTTTTCATTTATTTCGTCACGTATTTTTTTATCTCCTTTATATTTATTTCTTTTATCTTGTGTTAATCCTTCTAATATACCATTAAAAAGATGCGTTGGTAGAATAGGTTTCCCGAAAGAAATTTTTGTTTTTCTAAAACGCATGATTTTTTTACCCGCGGGAAGTAAATCTTTTGTACCTTGTATTGCAACCGGTAATATTACTCCTATATTAGGATTTTCCAAATATCGTGTAACCGTAGGAATTGCTTTCAACAATTTCCCCCCCCTGCTCCTTGTGCCCTCGGGATATATTACCAATAAATTACCTTTATTCAACAATCTGCTTGCCTCAAAAAAACCTTTTAAATTTATCCTTTGGGATTCTCTGTTTTCCTCATCCGTTTGAGGAGAGGATGTCGGAGTGGAAACTGATATTCTTGCGTATGCATCATTAAAAATTTTGGCAATAAATTCATCTTTAAAACGCATACCCGCTACAAAAGTCAATCTTTCCGCGAGATCATTAAATCCGTTTCTACGTAGCGCTATGGCCAATGTCGGATGATCGGCATGACTTAAATGATTTGCCAAAAGCACAACGCTCTTATTCCTTTTCAGGTTTTCCCTAACAATTTCCAGATTTTCTATTCCGGTTACTACTAATTCCTGCGAAAAGAAAATTAACAACTTCTCAATTATCAATGTTTTGAAAGGATCACGGCTTATATAAGATTTTTGCAGATTAATTTTATATGCCTTAAATAAAATATCCTTTCTTTTTTCTTTCGTTAATGAAGCTAAATTAATTATTCCCCGTTCATGTTCAGCAATAATCTCAAAAATAGTCTCATCAACGGGAGACCTTAAACTATGCAATCTCCCAAGATCCAAAAAAGGCTTATGATAATATGCGAGCTCTGTCGTTCTTCCCTGAGTAATTTTTCTTGCTGCCGCCGGAGAGATATTTTCTCGTCCTTTAGTGATAAATTCTGCGATTATTCCCTTAACTTTTTTTAAAATTTTTGTTGGTATTATTCGCGCTGCTGGCACTAACCGGATATTTGACCATGGAATTTTAGCAAATGGGATATTCTCCGCTTTCATTATTGTTAACCTGTCTTTTAATGCTCTCATTTCCAATTCAAATAATTGTTCATCTTCAAAAGTCTCTTTCAATGCAAATCCTGTTATCGCGGCTGTTGATCCAAGCCCGTTCACAATAAGTTTTGTCATCTCCATCGATTTATAATTATCGAAAAGCGCTACCTCAAAACCTGCTTTTTCAAAAAGCTCGCTCACCTTTTTTCCCTCTCCTTTTAGAGCCTGTCCCCGACCTGATCGGGGAAGAAGGGTAGGGTGAGGTTTGTATGAATCCGCTTCTTGCAAGTTATCTCCGTCGCTAACCGGAGAGAGCGCAATCCTTAATTTATCCGCGTTATAGACCGCTTTTCCGTCACTGCTCAAACTAACTGTAGTAAATAGGCTTGCCCTGACAAGATAAATATTTGATATTTTTCGTTCCTTAAATATTTTTTCAGCTGTTGGCACAACATTTACGCCGTTTTGCGGCAGAACAACTATTACCGGTTTTTTTACTTCTTCCGTAATTATTTTAAGCACTTCTTCTGTGGGATTAGGAGTTGCCAAAATAATTACATCCGGTTTACGTCGTAAGGAGATTCTAATATCTGAAGAAATAGTTACTGAGTTTGGAAATAGACGCGTTAGTTTATCTCTTTTACCTTGCCTGACTACGGCTTCTATACGTACATTTTTAACTTTTGAAGCTATTTCCTTAATAAATAACTGTCCTGTTTGTCCACCGCCGCCTATAATTGTAATCAAAGAAAACATAATACTTATAAATTATCTCATTAATATGCATTTTCGACAATACTCACCCCATTTTGCAAAACAGTTATGAAGTAGTATATAATCACAAATATGACAAAAATAATAATATTTGATTTTGACGGTACACTCGCGGATACAATACCTATTAGTATTAATATACTTAAAAATTTAGCATCCAAATATTATCACAAAACCATTGATGAAAAATTAATCAAAAAACTTCGTAATAAATCAATTCCCGAAATTTTTAAAGAGTTAGATATATCAATTATTAAATTACCTTTCATCGCAAGAAAAGCGCGAAAAGAACTAAACAAAGAAATAGCAAATTTAAAACCAATAAAAGGCATCAGTGAAATATTGAACCAATTAAAAAAACAAAAAATAATCCTTGGTATAGTAAGTTCCAATAGTAAAGAAAGTATTATAAAATTTCTGGAAGTAAATAATTTAAATATATTTAATTTTATATATACAAATAGCAGAATTTTCGGCAAAGCAAATAACCTGAAACGATTATTGCGCCGGAATAAATGGAACATTGAAAACACCATATATATAGGCGATGAAATACGTGATATTGAAGCAGCCAAAAAAACAGGAATTAAAATAATATCAGTTGCATGGGGAGTTAATTCGTTGAAAAAGCTGGCTCAATATCACCCTGATATTCTGGTTAAATCTCCGCAAGAACTGCTAACCCGCCTCCAATCAATAATCAAATAGCAATGAATGCCAAATATTTTCCGGCCATCAACAACCGCGCTATAGAACTTGTGCATAGATTGCAAAAAAAGCATCCTCTTATATTTAATAATCTGGCTATTTCTATTCTGTCTGAAAAAAATTTTCGTCAATCTCTGCAAAAAAATAATAATTTAAAACAAATATATTTCACAAAAAACGAGCTTAATTACTGCGGGAATCGTGCATCGAGCCTTACCGGACGTTTTGCAGCCAAATCAGCGATAAATAAAATCATGCAAAAAAATATATCCCTGAATGATATCAATATCCTATCCTCACAAACAGGGGAGCCCGTCGTTTCAATACGGGGGCATACAAATTCTCTTATTTCTGTCAGTATCTCCCACGAAGAAGATCTTGTGACTGCAATTGCGGCACATGCGTTACCTGACAACACAATTGCAGTAGGTATTGATGCTGCAAGTATTACCAGATTCTCAAAATTATTGTCCCAAAAGAAAATTATCCGGCGTATCCTTACGCCGCTGGAACTAGACGACATAAATAATCTTCCGGAAAAAATGGCGGAAAAATGGGCAGGGAAGGAAGCGGTATCCAAAGCGATAGGAATCGGCATTTGGCATGGTGCCTCTTTACAGGAGATCGAAATCCTCAATCATAAAGGAAAATCATCAATAAAGCTTTATGGCAAAGTACTTGAACAAGCAAAAAAGAAAGGCCTGCGCCAATGGATAATTAATTTTATTCAGGATCAAAATTTCATACTCGCTACTGTCCTGGCTACAGACAACCCTATTCTAACCCCCGGTTATTCTAACCCCCGGGGTTAAATAGCTTCTAACCCAAGGAAATATACATTTACGCCTTCGATTTACTCTGATTTTCAATCTCTGCACAATTACTTCTTTAATTTTCATTGCATACAATTATTTTTGATATCTAAACACAAGATATCATCTTTATGTCAGGATATCAGCATCTTGTCATATAAATACATTCTTGAGGTCAAGCAAGCCTGATATTATTAAGTTAATATACTATTTATGAATATGCTGGCACAACAAAATTTACTACAAAACGCTTATAAGAAAACAAATAGTTTCCTAAAAAACGTTGAGAAAAATAAGGAAAAATATATTGCGCAAACTATAAGTAAGAAATATTATATTTCAGAATTACCTCCTATATGGCCTGATAAAATTGCTGTTGCCGAAAGATTTATTATTCATCTTAGGAATATGCCTGAAGATTGTCTATCTTTACTGGACAGGGATAATAAAATAATATATCTTACTCGCGACAACGACTTATTGAAAAAATGGGAAAATTTTGCGCTGGCACATATTTTAGGAAAATGGTTTATGGATCATTTAAGCTCCTCATTTAACCTTGCTTCTATCACAAATATGTCAGGACATGAAGAAGATTTGCAAGCAAATAAATTCGCGGGTTATTTACTCATGCCTGATAATTTCGTTCGCGAATATGCGTGGCTCGAGGAAGATTTCGCAACTGTCTTCCGTGTCCCCCAAGAGGTGGTTGATTTCCGAATGCTCCTCCCCTAAATACCAATACACGCACCCTAATAGCTTTTTTCTATATCTTTTATAAAAAACGAACTTGTCGAATTGTGAGCCGGGTGGGATTCGAACCCACGACCAAGAGCTTAAAAGGCTCCTGCTCTACCACTGAGCTACCGGCCCAAAATATGCTTTAACCAATCACGTCCAATATGCGATTTCAAATACTTTTCTCTTTTTAACGAATCCACTCTTGTCAAAAACTCCTCTTTATAAGCTATATTCCAAATTCCCTTACCTTTATTAAGTTTTGTATAACTTCTTTTTTTAATAGGCAAAATCCAATTATGGTCTTTTTGTTCTTAATTCTAAATACTTAGTTTGTCCGATATATATTTTATTACTTTGACTATTTATTAGAACATATACCCAAAACATAGAGCTTAAAAGTCCGGCGCAGCCGGATCTGCCACTGAGCTACCGGCCCAACTTTCTACTTACCCATTAACCACTTTCTAACCAAGAACTTAAAAATAAGCTTATTGCATTATAACAAAGCGATGAAGCTATTGACAAGTAAACGCGATTTGATTAATTTCGATATGGCTTGTATTCAAACCTATCTTTAGGTTATAATTTGGGTTGCTTATTATAGAGCAGGCGCCATCGTCTAGCGGCCTAGGACGACACCCTTTCACGGTGTAGATCGAGGGTTCGAATCCCTCTGGCGTCACCTCAAATTTATATCTTAAAAGCGTTAATTTTTATAGGTAAAATAAATTATCATTTTGAATACGCGATTAAATTATTGAAGCTTTCGCAAGGGCTTTTTTCCCATTGTCCTTCAAATGAAACTTTATAACTTGACTTAACTCACGTAATGGGTGGGTAACTGTAGGGTCACCAATAACAGAGGCTTCTTTCTGCCAATCAACAGCTCCTGCATATCGTTGTTGCAAGCTACCAACAAGCTCTGGCGTCAATTTCAAATCTTCTTTCCTTGTAAGCACTTCCATAATCAAATCCTGAGGTGTATATTTTTTTTCGGGAAAATTATGTCCGTTCTCAATTAAATAAAGGGCAGCAGGCAGCAGTCTTCTTCTCACCACAGTTATTGCAAGTCCTTCTGTTTCCTTAGCTTGCGCCGGATCAATTTTGAGACCTTCAATCTTATCAAGAAATGTATTAGCAACTACATCTAACATATCAACGTTTTGTAAAGACTCATTCATAGATATTATACTATCTGCTCCGGACCTTTCTCAGATATACGTTCCCGTTCTTTTTGAGAATCCTGATAAACCTCCATATTTAATCTACGCATCTTTTTAACAGCCTCAACTTTTTCTAATTGTACGCTCTTGTCTTGGGAGCTTTCTGCCTGTTTTTGAAGCAATGCCTGATCAGCAGCAAGATCAGCATCTTCTATTACGAAAGAACTGAAATCTGCATCCTTAATAAGTTCATCTATTTTCATTTGATAATCAGTCTTTTCAATATCTCTGCCCTCTCCTGTACGCATCTTTACAACAACAGTTCCCTCAGGAGATATAACAGAATCTACATTACGTAAATCAACGTTTTTGATACCCGCAATGTCACCCAAAAATTTTTGTAGTTGCTCGTTTTGTCCCTGAGCAAAAACACCGACAACTTCTCTATGAATTGCTGACTCTGTTACATCAATCGTCAATACACCCTTATTATCTATTTCAAACTCAGGCTTGTTGCCGCAGATCCGAGGGACAGTCCTTTCATAACTTCCTTTAGATATCATATTTGCCGCTAGTTTTAACGCAGTTTTGTCATCATCAGAAAATGCCGAATTCTTATCTATACCTGAAATTAGTTGACCTCGCAACGCAACAATAGATGTATCATCTCCCGTTTCACCCGCTGTCTTCATCAGCCTCATAATGCGAAGGGTATCAGGATGGTTATATAAAATCTCCGGCAATTTTTTTTCAAATGCGTGAGTATTATCAGCAACATGAATTGCAGAAAGCACATTCTCTTTTTTCGCTTGAGGACTCTCATCTCCCAAATTAAATTTCACTGCTCTTGAGTCGTGATGGAGAATTCCCTCATGCACGATAGCTGCCTGTTCGGATGAGAAAACCTGACCTACTGGGCTGGTCGTGTCTTCCGCCTGCTCACGGAACGATTTCGCCGCGAGCACATTATGACCTCCATCCGCGCCAAAACCGCCTTGATTGATTGGTTTACTCACAACATCCGTAGCATACCCCATATCATGCTCTATCATAATTTGATGCATCATAAGCCGATCCACAGCCGAAACTTTTTGTCCATTTCTTTCCAACTCATCAGCCAATTTCATTGAAACATCAATATTATGACCAACTATATGTCTCACTCCATGATCTCCGAGCCAATTCTCCGTTGCCTTACGGTCTTGATAGGCAAGTTTTCCTATATTCTCATCAACTAGACGGATCACCATACCAGCGCTAATATCATTCGACAGGGAACCCTCCGTTTGCGCTTTGGAAAATAACTCAAGATACTGCTTCGTCTGCTCAGCTACCATTCGCTGTTTCTCAGGACTTTTGCTTCCATACTCACTATTAAATAAAACCGAAATCCTCTCTTGTGCCTTCGCAAGTACAATACCGCTTGTTTTCTGATCAAATTTTTGCCCGCTTAGTTCAATAAGCGTATCCTCATGACTAAATTTCACGTCATCTTCCTGCGACTTTTTCTCGCTAGCTTTCCCTATTACCCCCTCAACATACCCTGTAACTTGACCTTGTAAATAATCTGCTTTCGTACTTGGATCCGCGTATCTTATATCTAATTCTCCTTTATACTTACCTTGTGTATCCACTAGATACTGTTCCTCAGCCTTTTTTTGAGAAGTGAAGTCACTTTTTTCTCCGGCTTCCGGTGTAGGGTTTAATAGCTTCTGTATTGCTGAATCAGGATCATCGGGATCACGATTTACTAGAACATCTATAAGAGGCTTTTCTTGTACACCCGGTACTTTTTGCGCAACCTCAGGTTGTTTTTTAATAATCGTCGTTACTTGTTCTGGCTTAGAACCGCCGGTTTCTGTAGATGGTAATGGCATAACAATGCTACTTTGTAGCTCCTTTCAATATTTGTAAAGATTCATCGAGCCTCCCTGATTTTATCAATTCTTCAGCATGACTGGTAACAATCATACGAACCTTTTCATCATGTTCTTGCATAACCGGCAAAGTCACTGATATTAATTCATTAAAATTATCATCAAGTGTCGGAACGATTGTATATATTTGCTCAAGGGTCAGTGGGGGATGAAGTCTATCAAGAAGCATTCTCGCAATTTCTTTTGCCCGCACAGCATCCATTTGGCCATTTTTGAGCTTCTCTTCAATTATTTTAAGTATGTCGGATTCAATCTTTTTTCTATATACTTCCGGATCCATTATTATAACTATAACAAATATAAAAAAAAT
>JAHIGH010000159.1 GCA_018900295.1 Patescibacteria group bacterium
AATGCGGGGATGTCCCAGTTGTCTTCAGGTTTGACTTCTTTTGGCTTCTTCTCCTCAAATACATTGACTTGTTGCACGTTTTGAGGTTTTTGAGGTTGTGGAGGTGTACCTGCCGAGGTGATCGGGTCTGCTTGTTTTTGGGAAGGCTGGCTTATAACGAATTGCTGAAGACGCTGCTTGGTCTGATCGAAGCCCGTAGCAACGACCGTGATACGAATTTGATCATGCATGGCTTCGCTAATAGTCGCACCAAAGATGATATTGGCGTCAGGATCGGCAGCTGAGGAGATGATCTTGGCGGCTTCATCTACTTCATTCATAGTGAGATCCGGTCCCCCGACGATATTGAATAATACTCCTCTCGCGCCTTCCATGGTAATTTCCAAAAGCGGTGAGGAAATTGCAGCGTGAGCCGCGACTTGCGCGCGATTTTCTCCATTTCCTGTACCGATTCCCATCAACGCCGAACCGGCATTTGACATAATAGTGCGGACATCCGCGAAATCCACATTGACGAGTCCCGGCATAGTGATAATTTCCGAAATGCCTTGTACTCCCTGCAAAAGAACCGAATCAGCAACTTTGAAAGCATCAAGAAGTGATAATTTCCTGTCAACAACATCTAAAATTCTCTGATTGGGTATGATTATAAGTGTATCTACTTTGTCTTTGAGATTCTCAATGCCATCTTCGGCAGCCACCATACGGCGAGTTCCTTCGAAAATAAATGGCTTGGTAACTACAGCTACAGTAAGCGCTCCAATTTCTTTTGAAATTTGCGCAATAATGGGCGTCGCGCCTGTCCCTGTACCACCACCCATACCGGCTGTCAGAAAAACCATATCCGACCCCTCAAGCATATGCTTTATTTTTTCAGTTGATTCTTCTGCCGCTTGCCTGCCTACTTCAGGATCTCCACCACTGCCTAATCCTTTGGTAAAATTCTCTCCTATTTGAATTTTTGTATCCGCTTTACTTAGAAGAAGCGCTTGGGCATCAGTATTGATAGCAACAAAATCAACGCTTTGAATACCTCCATGGGAAATCATAGAACCGATAGCATTGCTGCCACCTCCTCCTATACCGATAACCCTGATTTTCGCAAAATTAGTGGACTGAGGACGAATCAACATAGTATTGGGTACATACTAGCAAATTGATTATAGGTTTGCAAGCTGATCATGTAAAGGATTCTTATGGTATAAATGATTTGATGATGTCGATAATTCTTTTGAAGACTTTTCCTATTTCCACGGCTGAACCTTTTGGTAAACCAAAACTGAATGGTAATGACCCGCTCCCCGATATATTTTGAGCTCCGTATATTGTAAGGCCAATAGCAGTCGAGAAAGCAGGATGTTGGACTTCGTCTATTATTCCTTTGATATTTACAGGCATTCCGATGCGAACAGGCATAGCAAGCGTACGTCTGGCGGCTTCTTTTATACCGATAGTCATAGCCCCTCCTCCTGTAATGACTATTCCCGCCGGTGTCTGTCCTCCAAATCCACTTTTTTTAATTTCCATTCCGATCATAGCAAAAATTTCATTTAGTCTGGGACGGATAATTCCATCAATAAGCGTTTTCTGTGAAACCTTTGATATTTCTTCCGGTAAATTTAATGACGTTAAATTGATTTCATCAGAAGGCTTACTTTCTTTTACTTCCTCTTCTGTCTTTACCGGTTTTTTATATTCATTTTGGGATAAGAAGAGTTTTATTTTTTCTGCGCTTTCCAATGAGATCCTCAAACCAATAGCCAGATCATTGGTCACATGGCGCGCGCCAATCGCCAGTACAGAAGAGTAAGACACCGATCCTTCCGTATAAATCGAAATATCAGTTGTTCCCGCGCCAATATCTATCAGGACGACACCCAATTCCTTTTCAGTATCATTTAATATTGAGAGGGAGCTGGCATAACCGCTGAAAACAAAACTATCCACATCAACACCAACTTGCGAAAAAGCTTTTTCGAGATTGCGTATGGCAACATTATTCGTTGTTATGATATGAGTGTCAACTTCAAGCCTGATACCTGACATTCCTACAGGGTCTTTTATACCTTCCTGACCATCAACTATATAATTACGAGGCAGGACATGAATGATACTGCGCGTTGAAGGCAAGGAAATTGCTTTGGCTGCATCTATCACGCGACCGAGGTCGCTATGGCCTATTTCTCCTTGAGGAGCCGAAACAGCTACTACACCACGGGAATTTTGGCTCTCAATTTGGCTGCCTCCGATTGAGACTATAACATGCGAAACGTTATAACCTGCCATTCTTTCCGCTCCCTCAACAGATGAATTAATTGCAGATACCGCCTCTTCTATGTCAACTACATGTCCTTTGCGGATCCCTAATGATTTTACCTCAGATACGCCTAAAACGCTTACAACATTCTCTACTAATTTAGCTATTATTGTAACGATTTTATATGTACCGACATCTATACCAACAATTATTTTACCTTCATTCATAAAATATTATCCAGAATATTATCTTAACACAATTACCGGTTTGTCAAAACGCAAATCAAGACGTAAAAAGTCTTTACCTTCCATTGTAAGACGCGCAAGCAGGTATTGTAAAGAGGATATTTGCGTGTTTAATTCTTTTTGCGAGGAAATAATGACCTCACCGGAATTTGTTAGTTCTATAACTAACGATTTAGAAATTTTATTTATATTTATATATGAAATTTTTTTGTCCTGAAGGAG
>JAHIGH010000160.1 GCA_018900295.1 Patescibacteria group bacterium
CCCTTATCAGGGGAGGAGTTCGCATTCTCCCCCTGACAAGGGGGAGTTAGAGGGGGTTTTGAGAATTTCATGTCTGAACTTAGAACCCCTCCCGGCCTCCCCTTGTCAGGGGAGGAGAAATATGAGTGTTTTGGGAAAGTCATGGTTGAAAATTAAAATAGATGGTCTAGAGAAAGACGCGAGCCTTTTGAGGGATAGTTGATAATAATCTGTTTAACTTCGGGGATTTCTTTTATTAGCTTAGAAATCTTTTCAGCGTCTTTTTTTTGGCAAATAATATGAATATCTTGTCCCGTGTTGACTGTGAAGTAAGCCTGAATCCCCTCTTTTCTCCATTTTTGTACTTTTTTCATGACGCTAATTGTGCCGGGTAACCAGTAGATGAGGGAAGGATTTGAGGTGAGCATTATCGCGTGAAGCTCAAGCGCTTCATATTCGATTAGTTCTCCGAGGAGGGTAAATTTTTTTTCTTTCAGATATTTTTTAATAGTTTTTATTTTTTCATGCATGTGTTTTAATCTAACCGAAAAAAACGGGCTTGATTTGGCTAATTTTTGCCCCTGGCTTGTCGGGACGTCTTTGGGACCGATGCTCACTACCGCGACAATATCGACAATATCCCAATAATCAGGCGGGTATAATGAGACTGCATATGAGGTTTCATTTGTTTCTCCTTGTATCCACTCTGTAAATCCATCAGGAATTGAGCGGCAGGCGGATCCCGATCCGAGACGTGCGAGGATGGATAAATCTTTTTCGGATAATTTTAAACCCGCGGCTGCTGCTGCGGCAGTTGTAAGGGCGGCGAAGCCTGAAGCGCTGGAAGACAAACCTGTTCCGGTGGGAAAATTATTTACGGAAACAACTTTTGCTTTAAGGGAGATTTTTGCCAGTGATCTGATCCTGTCGAGATGAGTAATAACTCTATCGCGAGCGACCAAAACCCCCTCTAACTCCCCCTTATCAGGGGGAGAAACTAATACACCTCCCCTGACAAGGGGAGGTTGGGAGGGGTTGATGGATTTGTTAATAACAACCTTATCCTCTTTAAAATCCTGACTAAACTCGACGGTTGTCGTTGTAAATAAATTACTTAGATTCATCGAAATACTGTTATTTGCCGGCAGACGAAGAAGGGCATCTTTTACTCCCCAATATTTAATAAAGGCAATATTTGATGGCGCGATGGCGGTTGCTTTCATTCAACTTTTACTCCTTTTGCGTTTGTTTTTACTTTAATAACTTCTCCGCCTGCCTGCTGGATTGCTTTCTCAACTGATATTCTCTTCTCTTCCGGCGCAATAGCTATTATACAATCGCCTCCGCCGGCGCCGGATAATTTCGCGCCATATGCGCCGGCAATACGGCTGGCATAAATCATATCTGCTAATTTGTTAATGCTGACTCCAAGCGCGTCCAAATATCCTTGATTTATGTTCATAAGTTCGCCAAAAGACCGCAAATCATTTGCAAGTAATTTTACTTTTGCGAGTTCTACCAATTCTTCAATGGACGAATAAATTCCTTCAATAATCTTGGGGTATTTCTCCGCTTTTTCTTTTACTTGATTAATTAATGTAACCGTGTCTGTTTTGATACCGCTGTATCCAATTATTAGTGGTAAATTACTAATGTTCAACTGTTCGATAGTTATACCTCCTTTTATAAAATAAACTGTTCCGCCGTAAACCGCGGCCGCGACATCGAAGCCTGATCCGGCGCCCTGAACATCAAGAACTGTTTTGTAGGATAAATCAAAAATTTCTTTTGGTGATAGGTTTAGATTAAATAATTCCGACATGGCTTTTATAACGCAAACAACAGAGGCTGAGGAGGATCCGAATCCGAATCGTGAGGAGAATTCAGATTTTGTGGTAATTTTTATTCCTCTTAAATCCCCCGTCCTTCGGACACCCCCTTTAATAAAGGGGGTAAGTGGGGTTCTATCCAGAAAGTTCTTAATCGCAAATTCGACAAACTTAGCGCCTTTTGGGATATTTCCCTTGCCAATTCCTACTATTTGTTTTTTGTAATTTACGGTGTCAACATCCGGCGCATCCAGTTGAAATTCCTGGATATTCAGAACTTCGATAGTCAAACGCAATCTTTGATCAACAGCGGTTACCAAACAAGGCTTGTTATAAACCACCGCGTGTTCGCCAAGAAGCATTAATTTACCCGGTGCTGAAACAATTATCTTTTTCATAATTCCTGTCTTACTCCTTCTGAAGCTAATGTAATTGGCGAGAAATCAAATTTATGAAATTCTAAAAGCGTTTCTAATTCTTTTCTATTTTTGTGATACGCGAGGAGTATACCTCCCCCTTTTGTCCTTCCTCCTGCGCCGCAAATCTTGGCAGCTCCTCCTATTTTTTCAATTTTTTGAATTCCTAATTTTACGAAAGGCGGAACAACACCGAGATGCTCAAGATTTTTTTCGCTTTGCCGGATGCATTTAATTATCACATCTTCATCTCCATTTTTTAACGCGGGTAATAATTCCCGAACGAGTGATTCCTGACGGTTAAAAATTGATTGAATAAATTTCGGGCGTTTTTTGTATAACTCCTCAACTATATTTACCATTTCTTTTGTTGATTCTTTTGGTGTTCCGGTAAAAATAGTAAGAAAATTATTAGTAATTTTTTCATGAATATTAAAGGGGAGTTGTGAGATAATTTTCAGATCCGGTGTTTCTTTCCGGAACCAGACAAGTCCTCCAAAACAGCAAGTACTATTATCTCCACCTGAGGGATTGCCATGTTTTTTTTGTTCGGCAAGATATGCAATTGCATTAATTTTTTCTTTATCAAACTTCTGTCCTAAAAAAAGAGAAACTGCTCCCGCTATTGAAACGGCTAACGCAGATGATGATCCCATACCTCCATTTATTGGAATTTGTGAATTTATGGATAAATCAAAACCCAAAGTAAGTTTTTTATGAAAATATTCAAGTGTTTTCGAAATAATAAATTCCGGGTAATCAAGGACTTGATCCTGATTTTCAGATACAATCTTTATTGTTTTATCGTTTCGTGGCGTGAGTGTAACAAAACAACGCTTGGCAACCGAGACGATAATAGCCGGCTTGCCGTAAACAACAGCATGTTCGCCTAAAAGAATTAACTTTCCGGGGGCAGAAACGGTGATTTGCTTCATATATAAACAATTAGATGGGCCGAAACTTAATCGTGTAGGTTATGACGCTTTCCTTGTCTTCTGTGTGCGATCGCCTTAATACCGCAATAACTAACCTGCCTACTTTCAAATCTTCTTCCTGCCAATCAACCAACTGGCCAATTATCTGTTCGCCATTTTCCAGTTTTACAATAACTACAGGATATGGCGCCTGGGAGCTGAATAATTTTGTCGCAATACGAATGATTGTCCATACCACTATCTTGCCCTTTTTGCCGATAAGAGAGGTTGTTTCTTTTTGATGTCTGTGTATTTTTACAGGTGAAATCATATTATTTTTGCAGGATATGTATTACTGCTATTGTTCCGCTGCCTCCGACATTGTGGCACAAGCCGATCTTGGCTTTAGGCACCTGTCTAATCCCCGCTTCATGGCGCAACTGCTCAACTATTTCAACTATTTGTTTCACTCCTGTCGCGCCAACGGGATGGCCG
>JAHIGH010000161.1 GCA_018900295.1 Patescibacteria group bacterium
ACAAATAACTGACGCTAGAATCTTAAATACGCTGACGAATGAAGAAATTATTCTCCGATCCGAGATATCCACAGAAACTGAGGAAATATTAAAAATGCTTTCATTGTCGCACTAATTTAGCCCGTTTTGAACAAGTCGGGAGGTTTTTACACAAACCGGCAAACTTTTGTTCTAACGCCGCCTAAAAAGTTTAATAGATTCGCCATAGCGCACAGAATGGGTGAGTGTGAAGGCTTATCTTGGCGTTCTGAAGGACTGAATCAGAGAAGAAAATTCAGTCCCTGCGGCATTTTTAGAATACACTCGATAGTAGTATGTAGTATTCTTTTTTAATCCAGAGATAGTAACAGCATGGCTTGCAATAAACGAGGAATCTAGCGGCGTGGAGAGGTTTAGGTTGTTGGATCGTGTTCCATATGTAACCCTACTTGTGCCAGGAACTGAGGTGAGCCAGGTAATTTTTGCATTATTTGCTGTAATATTTGTGGCCAGGACATTACTGATCGTTAACGAAGTGGGTGTAGGGGAAGGTGTTGGAGGTATGGGTGTTGAAGTGGGTATTGAGGTAGGCACAGGTGTAATTGTAACGGATGAATTTGAAAGATTACCGGTTCTGGCAGAATCATGTCCAAACATCGGCCAGTCTTTTTGAGCAGGAGTTGTTCCAATAACAGGAAGTTCCCACAAATAAAGGGAGGAAATTTTGTCTTTGCCAAATTGCGGCGCCCTGTATACTGCGTATTCGGTCATTCCATTATTATCTACATCCGCAAAAACTCCCGGGGACTGAAAATAATGTCTATCATCAGGAAAATTTCTTTGCCAGTAATACTGGCCGCTATTGGTCACAACCGCAATGTTTCTATAATTTACAGATGATATTTCCAAATTTCCATCTCCATTTACATCACTTATTGCGGGAGCAGCTTGCGCAGGGAATCCCAGAGATGCTTCAGTAAATTTAGTACCAACCGAATCAAATGAGTATATACCGGTTGCCCCTATCATAACTTCGTCTTTACTATTGTTGTCAAGATCTGCGATAGAAGGAGAGTGAAGTCTGGAATCCATCCAATTTATATTTCCTGCTTGTCTTGGCCAGCCGGATAATACGATTCCATCTTTTTTCCATCCGTACAGACGTGATTTACATCCGCTTCCAAAACAATTAAATTGAGCAAGGGCGAAGACTTCACGAGTGCCATCACCGTCTATGTCTCCAAATGCTCCTGGGCTTTTAAATACCATATCAAATCCTGCGCTTCCCTCGCTTGCAGTTGATAGTGGGGCTAAATAAGGCCAGCCCGGTAAAAGATTCCCATTGTTGTCAAATAAATAAAAACTTCTATTGTATCCAAACCCCAATTCTATTTTGCCATCGTTATCCATATCGGAACTTGATAAAGAGGGATAGCAACTGAAGTCGAGAGTAGTAATTGAGAGTGTATGGGTTTTTGGGAATCCTGCTAATTCGGCTCCGTTTAATTGTATAGCGTGTAGCTTGAATGTCGCGGTTTTATCTGTGGTATTAAAACTATCCAGATTCATGACTACCAATTCTTTTTTTCCATCTCCGTTTAGATCAACAATTATAGGAGTTCTATCTTCATTAAGTGAATTGCTCCCGCCAGAAACAATCTGTTTGGGCCACCCTGTATAATTTGTTCCATCGTTTTTAATAATGTATGTTTTAATTCCGGTTGCGGCGATAATTTCTTTTTTACCGTCATTGTCAATATCATTAACATTAACAGTCCAATGTGATGAATAATCGCTTGAAAGAAAAGAGAAAGGAAATCCCGGAGCAGACGTGCCGTCTTTCTTAAATACATGTATTTTTCCGGCATTTTTTGTTGTCTCAAGCGCAATAATTTCTTTTGATCCATCACCATCCAGATCAGAAAGAACCGGCACGACATAATTATACCCATCGTCGCGCCCGGGTATATATTTTGGCCAATTGCTTACCATATCTTTATCAACACTCACTTGGTAGAGGTATTCTGCCGTTTTGCCATTGGTAGCGTTTACTGTAAGACGAAGGGTATAGATACGATCGCTTGTAAGACTTGAGGTGTTCCATGTTGCCAATTGATCGCTGGTAACCGGTATTGTCCCGTTATTTTTGAGAATTATACCTTCCGTTGTCCAGCTTACGGGGACAGATCCATTGCCCCACTCGATTTTGTAACTGCCAAAGATTAGCGCATTTTTTACTTGAGCAGTTCCCATAATATCAAGTGTTCCTTTTGATACGAATCCAATAGGGAATTGTATTGCCGCGTCAAAATTATCGACTGTCAGGTCATAGATCTGGAATTGATATGATTTGTCATCTGTGTCTGTTGCCGTAAGACGAATTGTATATAAGCCATCCGAATAGTCGGCTATGTTAATAGTTGCAAGTACGCCATTATTTACTTGAGTAGAGGACTGGCTGGCAAGCGTCCAACTTGCCGGGGATCTTCCTGCGCCAACTTCTATTTTGTAATTAGCAAAATTCCCACCTGCTGCGCTTCCGATAACCTGCAGTTCTGAGACGTTTATCAAGCTGCGACTTTTAGGACTTGTGATGATTGGTGTAAGGGGTTTTTCGGATGATAAACTTGAAATGGCATTTCCGGCGTTTATTCTTCCATATCCAAAGTATTTATCCTTTCCTGACGTGCCAAGGTCTACCGCGCTCATACGGAGTATTTGTCTTATTTCTTCATTGTTGAGTGCAGGATTTTTTGCCAGGAGCAGGGCAGCAAGGCCGGCTACATGCGGAGCCGCCATAGAGGTGCCTGATACGCGGCAGTAATTTGTTCCAACGGTTCTAACCGATGTGCACATGGGATTGGTAGTTGCACGAGTCGAGAGGACATCAACACCCGGAGCAGCGACATCTATTTTTTCTCCCCAGTTGGAGAAAGAAGCTTTAATGTCATTCGGATCAGACGCAGCGACTGTAATGGCGTAATCAGCTGAAGCAGGTGAATAATTCAGTGCATCTGCATTGCTATTACCCGACGCAACTACTATTATCATATTTCGGTCGTGCTCATATTTTATCGCATCATCCAGAGCTGTACTGTAGTAGTTGCCTCCCCAGCTATTTGACGATATTCTTGCTCCCATATCAGCGGCATATTGCAAGGCTTTAATTGCATTTGAGGTGGCACCGCTTCCGCTGCTATTGAGAAATTTCAGAGCCATTATTTTACTTGTCCAATTTACTCCAACAACTCCTACTTCATTATTGCCAATTGCGGCAATGGTTCCTGCCGTGTGGGTTCCATGACCATAATCGTCCATCGGGTCATTGTCGTTATTGGCAAAATCCCATCCGTAATAATCATCCACATAACCGTTGCCGTCATCATCTATGCCATTGCCGGGGGTTTCAGCTGTATTTACCCACATATTAGAAGAAAGGTCTTCGTGATTGCGGTCAACACCAGTATCAATATCTGCCACAATGATTGATGATGATCCTGTTGTTTGATCCCAGGCAGCTTCCATGTTTATTTTCTTTAAACCCCACAAATCCGGATATGATTGTCCCCAGGAACCAGTGGAAGAATAATAAGGATCATTCGGAACATTCATGGTTGTTACAATGAAATTCGGTTCTACTGTTTCGATGTCTTTGTCAGCGCGTAATCTTGCGATATTTTCTTGGTATTCCAGAGCTTGAGGATTATCGCTTTTTAATACGCCTTTCTCGCGATCGAATTTTCCTGAAATTTTTTCTTCTTTACCTTCAAGGGTTACGACATACCAAGAGAATATATCCGCGTCAGTATTTGCTTTTTTCCCAGCTTTGCTAATTTTTTCAAAACGTTTAATTTTTTGCTGTTTGCTAATTTCATCAAGCGCAGAAATTCCCGTGTTTTGTATGTTACCTTCTTTTATTTTGTTTTTTGAAGATTTTTTAACTTTAATAAGAAATTCATTGGATACGAATTCTGAATCATTATTTGTTTTTTTTTCTTCCTGTTTTATAATTTTCTCTTGAGCCTTGGCTCGTTGAAACTGAGGTTGACTACCGATAGATAATATTATTATGGGAAGTATTAGAAGAGTTATGAATGTTCCCATCATCATTACGAAGCCTTTTGGCGTAAAGGGTTGATTAATACATTGCCGATAACTTCGGATAATTTTCTTCATCTAAATATTAGATTAAATAATACTTACAGTGTTGTCAAGGGGGAAGCTTTTTTTAACAGAGCAACCGCTTTTTGATGATTGCGTTTTTTATTCCCAAATAATTTGCTATATATATCGCGGGGAGAATGTATTCGATCTTGTGCTCTTTTAATTTATTGACAATTAAATGCATTGATTTGTCGTTCATTATCACGTCAAAGGCAATCGTGTTTGATTTTTGCCTAATATTGTACGCAGTTATGGAATGATTGTTCGTACTATTTATTGTAATATCTGCAGGGAATGTCAGATAATTATAAATCGCTTTATTTTTTCTTGTTGTCTGATACAGCCAATAAGCATTTTTATCTCTCCCGTTAAATAAAGCGATACCATTTTGAGGTAAAGAATTGACTAATTGATTCGCGTATAATTTCTCGTTATTAATTCCGGTGATTATGATTATTTTGGGTGACAGCATCCGGCTTATTCTCCCAATTTCATCCTGATTATTCGCTTTTATGCCGGTGATAACCATATCTATCTCACTTGTTAATTTACGTGAAAGAGCATTTGCTATACCTAAAACAGTACTCTCTGACTCTCTTAATTTTAAAATCTTATATTCTATGCCCAAAATATGTACCAGGCTTTTTTTCGTCTCTCTAACGCCATAATTTCCCAAAACTATTATTGTTAGTAAACTTTTGTGATTTTTTATTTTCTTAAGGGCTTTTTCTGTCCGGATATCAATATAAATTTCTATCGGGAAGGATATTAAGAAAACAAAAAAGCCAATAAAAGAAATTAAGGTAAAATCCAAAATCAGCAACCATAAAAATCTGTCTACCAATGGAATAGAGAATATTAAAAATGTATTGAAGAGTGAAAAAGTAATAATAAAAATATTTCTAAATGTTAGTGTTGGTTTTTTTAATTCATTTTTATAAATTTCTTTTAAGACTATAAAGAATTGGAAAAAAAATGCGAGACTTATTAATTGTTGATAATATATCAGAAAATTATCTGCTTTTACAACGTAAAAAAATAACGATAAGAGAATAAGTTTGTAGAAGAAAAGAAGATGTTCATATATATTTCTAATTACAATTTCGTTTTTAAGATTTGTTATAAATGAGGCGGTATTGTAATCATTCTTCTGCCATACCCAAACCCAGTAGAAAATATTTCTAATTATCCATAAAAAAAATATACTGCTAGTAAGAATGTAAAGTGAGTCCATGTTTTTTATCGATTAGTGGGATTATTCCTGACAAATTATACATGACAGCATCCGGCATAAAATCAGGAATGGGTTTTTGGTTTTGCGCATAAACTCCGCGCTTTATCCAAATTGTAAAAATATCGGGATTTTCTTTCTTCATCAAGGAAAGTATAAATAATTTATCCTCCGCAATATAAAGCTGTATGTTTTTATATTTTTCAATGATCGTTTTTATTTTTTCTTCTTTTTCCGATTCAATATATATATGTTCTTTTTGAAAAAAATGATCGATTTTTGTTACTTTTAATTTTGAGTTTTGGAGATCTTTATCTCCTTGTGAAAATATACCCAGTTCCAGGTTTTTTGAAAGATTTGCGAGTACACTTGGCACCTCTTCGTATAAGGAATACTTCGTAAAATTAGTTTTCTTAAAAAGCGCCGTGTCGAAAAGGGTATAGTCTATGTCAAAAAAAATGATTGGTTTATTTAATGACTGCATTATTTTCATGTATGCCTGATACGGATTTTAGCGGAAAAACTACTGTATTTTTCCCCAAAAGTGTTCCCGGGTTTATCACCGAATTAACGCCGATTATGGTATTATCACCAACGACAGTGCCGAATTTTTGCAGGCCGGTATCTATTTCGCGGCTATCTTGTGTTTTGATTGAGATATTTTTCTTATCGAGCCTGAGATTTGCCAATATGGCGCCTCCTGAGATATTTACGTTATTTCCTATGATGCTGTCTCCGATATAATTCAAATGGGCAAGCATTGTATTGTCCAATATTATTGAGTGCTTTACTTCAACCGCGTGCCCGATATGCGCATTGTCACCTATAATGCAACCCTCACGTAGAAAAGCTGCATGATTTATAACACAATTTTTGCCAATAATAGCCGGTCCGGCAATGTCTGCCATGGGATGAATTTTTGTACCTTCTCCTATGAATACATCCAATCTGCCTTTATAATTCGCAGT
>JAHIGH010000257.1 GCA_018900295.1 Patescibacteria group bacterium
TATCAGACCCTTTCCCGGCCATGAGATATTCCAATGCCCGGATGTGCGCATCCGCAAGATCGTTTACATGGGTATAATCCCTGATGCAGGTGCCGTCCGGTGTGGGATAGTCGGTGCCGTAAATTGAGAGCTTTTCGTATTCTCCCCTGGCTGTCTTTAAAGACCTGGTGATGAGGTGTGTTGCTTGTACATATGCCTGGCCGATGTGACCTTCGGGGTCGGCCCCTGCTACGTTAAAATACCGCAGGGCAATGTAGCGGAAAGAATTGGACTTTACCAAATCCTTAAGAATACTTTCTACCATTACTTTTGAAGCCCCATAGGGATTGATGGGAGATAAGGGGGCTGTCTCGGAAACGGGGATTGTTTCAGGGGGCGATGGGGGGACGCCCTTTACATTTATAGTTACTGTGTATTAATGAAAAACGGTTTACAATTCACAGTTTACAGTTCAAGGTTTACGGTTCAAGGTTTACGGTTCGCAGTTCAAGGTTCAAGGAAAAATTGGTTTGAGTATGCTCCATTCGATGAGTTCGAATTTTTTTAATACACCTCATCATGCTTTCCGATATCCACAAGAACAATCAAATCTTTCCCGCTGTCCGGATCTTTGGCAAATGTAAATACAATACGGCAATCGTACTCGACCTGGCAGACCCAAAGTCCAACCAATTTCCCATGCAGTTTGTGAGCTTTAAGTGAAGGATCAAATGGTTCTCTTGAAAGCTTTTCCAGTGCAAAGAAAATCTTCTCCTGTAAAACCGGATCTTTTCGTGTAGCCTTATTAAACCCGCGACGAAATCCATTTGACCATGATAGAGTGTACATCAACCTTTTAAGAGATCCTTTTTCAAATCTTCCACTGTTCCGAATTGTGCCCGCTTTTCTTGCACAGCTTGCAATGCTTCCTTTGCATTGGCTGCAATTTCATCACGCCTCTCTTCGGCAACACGCATTCTAAGAATCTCAAGAAGTTCCTCACGATCATCAAATGGAAGAGACTCCACTGCATCAATAGCCTTTTGAAAAGATGTTTCTTGATGGGAAATCATATTATCCTCTGCAAACCTCTTTCAATAAATACTTATTATATAAAAACCTTAATGAATTTTATAATATTTCAAACCACCCTGTTTGTCAACATTCGGCAAAAACAGTGGAGGACGCCCTTTACATATATAGTTACTGTGCATTAATGAAAAACGGTTCACGGTTTACGGTTCAAGGTTCACAGTTCACGGTTTACAGATAAATTGTTTTGCGTGTTGAATTTTGAGTTTTGTTTTGCCACTGGGGGACGATTCGGAAAAACGGGTATTGATATAGATCATTACATCCTTTTTACCTATTGAGCCAGTTTCAAAACTCCCCATTTTAGCCGATCTTAAGCGTTGGGCTCAAATTTCGCACGTAGTGAAGAATAAGCGCTAACCTTTAGCGCTAACCTCGAAATACTAAATGTATTCCTGTGGTTGAAATTTTCTCCCGCCTTGAGCTTGAACAAACTGAAACGTTTTGAAAGTAGCTCATTCGACTGTAAATATACGATTGGTATATTCGCCGGTATATATAAAATTTATTTTGCCGGAGCTGTCAGATATACAAACTCCATCGTTGCATCCGGCTATACCATCGCCCAAAACATTATCTACTAATACCTGATAACTTTTATTGGCTTGCAAATCGCCTATCACATGGTGGGTAGTACCAATTAAATTATCAGAACTTTCTATCCATTGTTTTGAATCTCCCCATGATAGATTAGTAATGTCTAACCATTGTTTAGTATCAGATGATTGAGGAATAACAGCAAAATCTATCGGTGAAATTGATCTCGATGATAAATTGCGATATTTACCATCTCCATAAATTCTTATAGAAATATTACTGACTTTATTTATCCCCATAATATATGGCGGTTGATATTCAATGGCTCCAATATCACGAGTTCCATATATGGGATTCCCAAAAAAATCAGCCGAAGTATTAGAAGTTGTCCCAGCATCAATTAACAGTGAATTTTCAAGCAAACCAAAATTTAAATAAAATTTATCTAAAAAAATGGCACCATAACCTATTTTTGAATTCTGATCTTTTCCTGTTATGGCTTGCCAAGTAGATAATTCGTTTAAAAAAAATGTTTTATCTGTAACATATTTTGGATAATAAGTAATATATGCAAATTGGTCA
>JAHIGH010000162.1 GCA_018900295.1 Patescibacteria group bacterium
GCCTCGATTCCCTGCTCCATTACCTTTTCTCTGGTCGAACGGAACTGATGAATAATATGCACATCCGAGCTGCTTATAAATGTATGGATCCGCTTATTTTTTGCATATTTAAGCGATTCAACCGCCGCGTCTATATCCCCTTTTATCGCCCTCGAAAGTGCTGCAATGACAGGCTTTTTAACAATCTTCGTAATCTCCTGCACCGACTGCAAATCTCCCGGGCTTGAGATAGGGAACCCCGCCTCAATGACATCAACTCCCAACTCTTCCAGAACTTTTGCCACCTCGATCTTTTCCAGGGTATTCAACTGACACCCCGGCGCCTGCTCTCCATCCCTCAAAGTCGTATCAAATACAATTATTCTATTCTTCATAAAAAAAAACCCCGCTTCAACGGGGGTTTTGTTGCTTTCCGGCCAAACAAACCCCGCCTTTTATACCCCTCTGCTTTCAAAATACAAACTTATAATACCTAACGCAGCTTTGAATTTCAAGTTAATTATATTTTCGTAATAATCTAAGGTATATTTTGAAAGCTACGGAGGTATATACCAATTTTTGATAAATTCAAAGCGAAGTGGTATACGGGGTAAGAAGTTTAAGGCCAATAAGTAAACAATTTCTCACATTGTTAATTATAACAACGATTTTACTACACGTCAATAGTATGCTAATATAAAAACACTTATGGAACAGGTAATCCAATTATCACAATCTCAATTTGAAACATTGCTTCAAAGACTAAGCCGCCTTGAAAAAATGGTGGCCAAACTTTTGGTAAAAGAAGAAGAACCAATGGAGGGTACAGACGAATGGTGGGAATGGTCCGACAAAAAAGCGCTTGAGGAAATAAAAAAAGGAGAATATTACGAATTAAAAGATAAAAAAGAATTAGACGATTTCTTCAATAATATTATCAAAGAAAAGTCTAACAAAAAATATGATCATAAAATTCGACAAAATTGCTGAAAAGCAACTCAGAAAAATTTCACCGCTTATTGTCAAAAAGCTGCACAAACAGATTGGTTTTCTTCTTCAAGACTTTAATTATCCATCCCTGCATACTAAAAAAATGATTGGAATCGAACGTTTTGAAGCCAGAATCGATTACCACTACCGCTTCACCTTTCGTATCGAAAAAAACACCATCCTCATCCTCTCTATCGGCATGCACGACGAAGGGTTGGGGAAAAAATAAAAATCATTGACAAAAATTTTACTACATGAAATGATAATTTTATGGAACAACTCTCGCCCCCTCCGCAGGAAAAAGAATTACCCGCCCCCAACGAAAAACTCCTGAGAGCCCCGACCTTCCGGGAAAAACTCTTGAAGCGGCAAGGAAAAGCCGCAAAATGGCTGGCCATAAGTTCAATTATTTTGTTTATATTTATCTTTACCTACACACTTCTCCTCAAATCCCAAAAACCAACAATCACACCCATCCAACCAACCCAACCCCCAATCTCAACTATTCCAACAATAACTTCGATACCATCCAACCCCACTGCGAATTGGAAAACCTACAGAAACGAAAAATATGGATTTGAATTAAAATATCCCAACGGTTACATAATTCATCCAACTTATTCTTATTCACAAACATCTCCAGAATCAAAAGAAATCGATGGTTTTTATATAGTTACGGAAAATATGTCTATTCCCAACACCTTTGCTATAAAATTTTTACGCAAAAATATCAATGAAAGAATAAAAGAATTAAGTGAAAACTCCAGTAATTGTAAAACCGAAATAACTGATATTAAAATTGACGCAAAAAAAGCAAAAAAAATAAAACTTGATTGCGAAAAATTCAACATGGATCAACGGCCTTTTATATATTATTTAATGGACGGATTTGAATTTAATATTAATCAACCGAGAAGTTTTGACGAAAAATTAGCTGACAAGATCATTTCTGCCTTCCGAATTATAGAATAATTTTGAATTTTGACCTGTTGTTTTGATCTTTGATATTTGATCTTTGATTTTTTCACAATCCTCTCCGCCTTCAAATTCCTCCAACCGCAGAAATAACGATATCCGACGCAAGTTTCAAACCCTGTTTCGTATAAAAACTATCATATGCAAAAACACCCTCTGCATTTATTTTTTTTGCAATAGCAACGACGGAACAATCAATTAACGTATTTTTCTTACTTCCATCGGGATCGAAAAGCGCAGCCGATTCTTTAAGTATATCCGTATCAACAACATAAATGAGTAACTGGTCGTTGGTAACCATTTCTATAAGTTTTGCGGTAATTTTCGGCGTTGGCAACACTCTTTGAAAAAGCGAAACAACTTCAAAAAGAACTGAAGTTGGATACACAAGCTGATACTCCTCTGTAATCAAATATTGCAAAGTTTTTGTCGCCTTTCTATTTAATGGATCATTCGGATTGTAAATAGCAAAAATCGCATCCGAGTCAACCACAATACGTTTATCCATAAGTTTTCTTTGAATAAAGAATCTCATTTGCCTTCCCGCGTAAATCAGCAGGTAACTTTTTGAGATCTTCCCTATTGTCAGCTGCCAACTTCAGCATTTCTAAAGCGGCTTGCTGTGCTTTTGCGCGTTTGAGTTGTTCCAAATCCTCAAGACTTACCAACGCAACCTGAGGTTTATCATTTGTCGTTAAAATGACAGCACGCTTTTTCATCTTCACACCTTCAATAATGGCTTTGTAAGACTTTTGAAGCATCCTGGCAGGTATACTACTTGTGCTTAACATACAGAAATGATAACAAATAATACATTATTTGTCAATATCAATAAAAGATATCATTGACAAAAATTTTACTACATGAAATGA
>JAHIGH010000163.1 GCA_018900295.1 Patescibacteria group bacterium
CAATAGTCAGTCTTTTAAAATCCCTAATCTATCAAACGCGGTATATTTATATTCTTCAAATCAAAGCCATTTATGAACATAGTCCCAACCACGCTAACAATAAAATACGCCAAAAACGAAATAACAAGTCCGGCAATCGCTGCTATGATCACCGATCTTGCCTGCTCCACCTTACCCTTATCCCCTCCCGACATGATCCAGCGAATACCTCCCCAAATCAAAAAAATGACTGACAATATTATTGCGATGATGATCAAAACCTGGACAATATTCCCGATAATATTAGGCTTCTCCGTAAAATTAAAACAAAGGCTTTCAAAACCCGCGGGACAAGGATCTGCCGCAAAAACAAAAAATAAAGAGGGAAGCAAAAAAAACTCCGCAACAAAGACAAAAAATAGAGCAATAAAACTTTTCATTCCATAACTATCTTAAATAAGAACAATCTCCCCTGTCAAGGCCTCAATACCATTAAGCCTGCCATTGCATTCCGGAAATCGTTCAGAATTTGACAAAATGCGCCGGCTATGTTAATCTTACCTCTGCTTTCCTGTCCTCTGTTCTGTTACAGACTAATTTACATAGTTACAAACCGTTCCAAGACTACTTCATACTTCACAAATATGAAATTAAAAGAATCATTAATATCTATTATCATGCCCGTTTACAATGCGGGTGAATTTCTTCCGCAATGTCTTGAAACGCTGACGAAACAAAATTATCCCAATCTCGAAATTATTGCGATAGATGATAGCTCTAAAGACAACTCGCTAAAAATTCTAAAACAATTCAAAAAAAAATATAAAAAAACACGTCCTGAGCAAAATCGAAGGATTAAAATCCTTCAAAACAAGAAGCACTATGGTACCGCCATCTGTTACAATCGCGCTCTTCGTGTTGCGGCCGGGCAATTTGTCACCTTCATGAATTCATTCGACTTAATATCTCTAAATAAACTCAAAAAACAAATAAACTATTTACGAACAAATCCCAAAACCGTTGCCATCGGTTCACAATATACATCAATAGATGAGAACAATAAATCATTAAAAAAAAGCAGCCTGCCTCAAGAACACGAAAAAATTTATCACACACTCATTCCTTCTCACTCTTTCAAACCGGAAACAATTCTAATCAATCGAATGCTGCTCCCCAAAGACCTCCTTCATTTCAATACCAATAAATACCCATTGGTATTCACGGAAATTCTAATCAGGCTTCTTCAATATGGAAAAATTGCCAACCTTAAGCAATCTTTATATTTTCACCGGGTAGGTATTGGTCGTTTACCGCGCAGCTCCTCAAAGCTCAAACATACTTTCTCTTTATTCCAATTATTTTTAAAATCCCGCTCTGCCTATGACTATCGCCCCTCCCTTTTCTATTCTTTACCCGCCATAAAGTCGCTCTTCTAGCCGCGCTACAAACCATCAATATCTTTTCCCAAAGTTATCCACATATTTCCCATTTTTATAATTATCCTATATCTACAATCCAAACAAATAACATAATACTCTAGGTCATATGATATTCTTTGTATTACTTATTATAGGTTGACATACTAAAAAAATTATGTTATCATTTTGCTATATCTATGAAACTGCTCTCTTTCTTGTCAAAAAAAATAATCCACCAGTCCCGGTTCGACCGGGACCAACTCCGATTTAATCAGGACTCAGCAAGAATCATCCGGAACCTCAAAGCAAATCAGGAACAAACAGAAGCGCTGATTCAAACAGGCAGACAGCAATTCAAAAAATTAGAGGAGCTTGGGCTAAAAATACCAATCGCGGTACTTTAATATTTTCCCCTGATAAGGGGAAATTAAAAGGGGTTAAGTAAAAAAGAGCATCGCTTTCGTTACTCAAATTATAAGTTCTAGTACGAGAAGCAATGCTCTTAAAATAAACAGCAATTAGTCCTTCAGGCAGGAATAAAACTAAGTGCTGACTTTCAAAATACAATAGTAAGTAGTTATTGTCAAGAAAAAAAGCCGAGGCTAAAATCAATTTTTTTAATTGATGACTCAAGGTATTTTCACGAAGTTGCTTACTTCGCAACTTTTTCAGTTGAGCGCAGTGCTAGGAAGGGTCGAGAAGCGGAATAAAGCGTACTTAAATGTACGTTGTGAGCGCCGCTACGAAGTAGCTAGTACCCTTGGGGTACATCGGAGACTCTGACAACGCAATGCGCCAAGTGAAAAAGTCGTAGTTCGTCCTTTGTGATGAGGTAGGAGTATAGGGCAGGTACTCTTACCTCTTCCGAGAGGAAGAGCCATTTATACTCCTCAGCCTCTTCAATACCTAATTCTATAAAACTAAAAACCACTTGACAACATTAGAGTTTAACTCTAAACTAAAGACATGAAACAACTCGATATCTTATTACGGCAACTCACAAAAAAACAACACAAACTGCGGGCATTATCACCAATGGCACATGACCAACAAGCACATCTCGAAGAATGGCTCAAAGTCGAACTCACCTATTCCTCAAACGCCATAGAAGGAAACACCCTGACTCGTATTGAAACCGCGGAAGTAATTGAGAAAGGCGTAGGAGCCGTTATCAGCAATAAACCACTGAAGGATCAACTGGAAGCGATTAACCATGCGAAAGCAATTGATTTTGTGCGGGAACTTGCAAGAAAACGAAAAGGCCATCAATACATTACCGAGCAAGACATACTTACTATTCAACAAGCACTTTTAGCCAGCATTCACGATGACTGGGCAGGAGTATATCGAAAAATTGAAATCTTTGTCAGAGGATCAAATACAGACTTTCCCCCTCCCATGGAAGTACCTGTATTAATGAAGCGCTTTACTACATGGCTGTCAGAGCAACAAGGAGAACACCCTGTCATTCTTGCAGCCGATACGCATTTCAAACTCGCCTCTATTCATCCTTTTCGGGACGGGAACGGAAGAACCGCGCGGCTTCTGATGAACCTTATTTTACTTATTCATGGCTATCCCATGGCAATTATTCGAAATGAACAGCGCATAGAATACCTGGAATTATTTGATAAAGTGAGAAAAACCGATGATATGCAACCATTTTATGAATTTGTGATTCAAGCAGTCGGGCGGTCTCTCGATGTGTATCTCAATGCGGCCAAAGAAAAACAAATAACATCCCTTCGCATAGGAGAATTGGCAAATAAAACAGGAATAAGCGAACACACCATTCGTTTCTGGACAAATGAAGGATTAATCAAAGCAGAACGAACAACTGGTAATTATCGCCTATACGACTCCTCAACCATCACTGTCATCCGGGAAATCCAACGGCTCAAAAAAGAATTACGCCTGACCCTGCCGGAAATCAAAGAACGCCTGCGGAAATAAACCCTAATAACATCAATCACCCCGCTCCCATCTAGCCTTTAGCCCAACGACTAACAGCTAACGACCAACGACCAATCAAATCCTCTTCGCGAAAAGTATCCGTCCGGTGGCAGTCTGTATCACCCGCGAAACAACCACATCAACGCTTTTTCCAATCATTGTAGCTCCATTCTCAAGCACAATCATCGTCCCGTCATCCATATAACCAACCCCTTGTGACGGTTCTTTTCCTGGATGCGATATGGCAATATGCAATGACTCGCCCGGCACTGCGATGATTTTCAAATAATTTGCCAATCCGTTAATATTCACAGCCCGGACATTTTCAATATTCGCTTTCTTCTCAAGATTATAATCACAAGTAATGACCTTGCCCTTATAAAGCTTTGCCAGCCTGATAAGCTTCTCATCTACCTCCAACTTCTCAAAACTTTTTTCATCATCTTCAGCCGGCACTACAATTTTCATCTGCTTGCCCTTACGCAATTTCTCCAGCATCTCAAGCCCTTTCCTTCCACGTTCACGCTTTACCGCATCCTGCGAATCAGCCAGATGCTTAAGCTCCATAAGAATACTTGGTAATATAACGATATTTCCATTTAAGAGGCCTGTTGAAATAATGTCAAAAATCCGCCCGTCAATAATTGCTGAAGTATCAAGCAGAAGTGCATATTCAATTTTTTTCGTTTTCTTGGGCTTAGCCTTCTTTTTAGACCGGTGCATCATCGAAGGAAATCTACTGATGATCGACTTGGAAACCTCATCGGCAATCGCTCCGATAAGTTTGGGCGAAAAAACAGCACCTCTCTTCTCCGCTTTTTTCTCCACCTCCGGCTTTAATTTATCTTCTTTCTCCTTATTATCCATAATAAATAGACTCCTTAGCTTTTGACATTTGACTTTTGACTTTTGACTTCGCTTAAAGATGTTATTACATCTTTAAGCGTTTTGTGTGTCTTTGCTGTTATGATTCTTTTAAATCCCAACCTTTTAGCTTCACGGACACGCTTATCAAGACCTGAAATAAGTCGCAACTCACCAAGAAGTCCAACCTCTGCGATTCCCACAACTCCCGAAAGTGATATATTGGCAAAGCTTGAAAAAACCGCGAGGCAAACACCCAGATCTGTCCCCGGATCTGAAAGCTTGAGTCCTCCGGCAACATTTACAAAAACATCCATTGTCTCCAAAGGAATTCTGCAATGTTTTTGCAAAACCGCCAAAAGTAATTCAACTCGTCGCGGATCACATCCCGAGACGACCCTGCGGGGCATAGGAAGTCCTGATCGAACAACTAAACCCTGTAATTCCACCAGGAACGATCTTGACCCCTCCAATGTAGCGACAAGAACACTGCCGGGGATGCCTGCCCCGTCGGA
>JAHIGH010000164.1 GCA_018900295.1 Patescibacteria group bacterium
AAAGCTCTTTTTCAACACCTGTGATTTTTTTGTTTATACCAGTGATCTGTTGCTCAACACCTGTGAGTCTATTTTCAACACCTGTGATTTTTTTGTTTATACCAGTGATCTGTTGCTCAACACCTGTGAGTCTATTTTCAACACCTGTGAGTCTATTTTCAACACCTGTGAGTCTATTTTCAACACCTGTGAGTCTATTTTCAACACCTGTGAGTCTATTTTCAACACCTGTGATTTTTTTGTTTATACCAGTGATCTGTTGCCCGATACCTGTGATCTGTTTTCGTTGGGCGTCCAGTTCAGCATGTAAAGGATCTACCTCTGCTTTGATATCTTTTTTCAGTTCCAGCCGAAGTTGTTGGTTGTTCTCCTGAAGACGTCTTTGCAAGAGCTGATCTATTTGAGCAAAATCGCTTTTTGTCATATGTATAATTATTTATATCTTAATCGCGGTCAAGAATCAAGATGGGTTCTTTTTGGATGATAAACGCGAGATTGTTTAATGATTTTTTCACCGGAATATAATTTACTCATCAGTTAAAAGAGTAACGCCTCACCGGACATAGTTAGTCAATGTTAAAAAATCCCTCCCAGCCTCCCTTTAATAAAGGGAGGGATTCCCCACTTCGCTAAAGCTACGTTAGGGGCAGGCCCTCCTTTTTAAAGGAGGGTAAGGGAGGATTTCATTAGGCACGAAATTTTAGGTTAATTGTACCCCCAGTGAGCAGTTACATTTTCTTGAGACCCATAAGATTGTTTTTAGTCGTCAATCGGAATTCTATTTATCTGATGGCTAGTACAGGTATTATGGCTTTTTTCGGGTTCTTTTTTTGGATGATAAACGCCAGAGTTTATACTTCTGAACAGGTTGGAATAGCTACTGCGTTAATATCTGTCGCAGGACTTATAAGCGGATTAAGCTATTTGTTCATCCACATGGGGCTTATGGGTATTGGTATCAGTTGGATCATAGGACAAGGAGTAACGGCGATGATATATTTGGTAATTATCAAGAAGCTTTTTTAGTCATTTTGCTTGACTTATCTAGTCAGATATGTGTTAATTTATATGCTCATATAAATATGAGCCACTATTTGATACAATAACTTACTTATGCCGGAAGACAAAAAAATAAGGTTTATAAAAACCTTTTCAAATTTACCGCTAAATGTTAGAAATGAAATAATTTATGTTTTTTCAGATAAAGGTCCTGTAACATGGAACGTTGCTTATCTTGAGATTTCCAATGATACCTTATTGGGAAAAGAAATACTGGAAAAATTAGATAGCTTAGACATAATATGACCAACGAAGAAAAACAAAAAGAAATTATAGAAATAGTTAAAGCTCGCTTATCCATACTCCCGGCAGATGCTGTGCTGTCGATGGGCTCTTTCGGAGAATTTAAAAAAGATCAAATTATTAACGAGGTAGAAAACAACACAGATGTAGGGAAAAAAGTAGTAGAAGTGCAAATGGAGTATCTGCAAATGCTTAAAAAAGGTATATTTTATGGCGAGTCTTCTAGTTACCAGACCACTTTATGAGGGAACTACGCATTATTTATTCTTCTGGAATGAAGCTGTTATAAATTTTGCCAAAAGTAAATCATATAAAATTCTAGACCTAAAAATAAAAAGGGCTAATAGAAAAAACCTAGAAAGTTACCTAAGAAATAAAAAACCAAACTTAGTACTCTTAAATGGTCACGGATCGTCCGACTTAATAACGGGACAAGATGATGAAGTAATAATTAAAGTAGGAGAAAATGAAGAATTACTCAAAGGTACTATTGTTTATGCTTTATCTTGCAAAACAGGGCAGATACTCGGTCCAAAAAGCATTGACAAAGGAACCATAGCATATATTGGCTATAAGGAAAATTTTAATTTTTGGACAAATTCAAGTTACGTATCCAGACCAAATAGTGACCCCAGAGCCAGGTTATTTTTTGAACCTTCAAATCAAATTGGCTTATCTTTATTAAAAGGCCGTAGCGTACAAGAAGCATGTCATAAAGCTAAAAATGCGTTTAGGGAAAATGCGACAAAATTAATAGTGACAAATTCCCTTGATCAATTCGTCATACCGGATCTACTCTGGAATATGGTGCACCTTGCACATTTTGGCGATAACGATGCAGCGATTTAGCACTACGGATGAAAAAGAAAATTTCCTTATAAATCGGATACAAGCGCGTCGTATTTTCATGTTTGGTATAGTACAATAGCTGAAGTGCTTGTGGGGATGATATGATAGATTTTTTTACAAGCGACATGGATAAAAAAACTTAATTTTCAATTTTCAATTTTAAATTTTCAATGAAATTACAAATTACAAAATTTAATGCTCTAAAATTTTTGTTTGCTTGCAATGTTTGTTTTGACATCCCCAGCTGTTTTATATATAATATCCTATAGTTATAAATAGATGAGAAAGCAGATAGCGATTCTCTGTATAGGAATTCTATTTATCTGATGGCTAGTACAGGTATTATGGCTTTTTTCGGGTTTTGGGTATAAGCGAATGAAAAAGCCTATGGATGATTATGTAATTGCGGATCATCGGGATTATTTTGAAAAATTTCAAGGTGCTCTTTGAGAGCTTTTTTGAATTAAAAGTAATCTTAATTTTTCCGCCGTTAATGAGTATTGCCATGTAAAGCTTCATAGAGCCACAAAATCCTCAAAAAAGTATAGTCCACTTTTTCGATTAACCACAGCCCTCTGTTCAGTCAGATTTTGAATTAGACTAGACTCTTGTGAGCATTAGTTCGCAAATGCTGGTATAATAGTGGTATGTATAATTGGAATACGAATATTACGGAATTAAAGAAAAATCCTGAAAGTTATGCTATTTGGAAATTGGAGCAATTAATTAATTTCGGTCTTGATGGAGAAAGGATAGAAAAAAGAGAGTTGGTAAAATATTGGGATAAAATACATATAGATTCACAAAAAAGAAAAGTATTGGCGTTCTGGTTATGGCAAAAACAGTCTTGACCCAAAGGCAAAAACTTCTTCTTACGCTCTTATCTCAAGAGAAAGGTGTTGTAGATCATTTTTATCTGTCCGGCGGCACCGCTCTTGCAGAGTATTATCTTCACCATAGGTATTCCGAGGATTTGGATTTTTTTTCATTTGAGGAAATTGATCCGATGGCGGTACAAGTAATTTTTAAGAAGTTGCAAAAAAAAGCATCATATAAATCTATTGATTTTCAGCAGAGTTTTAATAGAAATCTGTTTTTTATTCATTTTGATAACGAAGTAATAAAAACAGAATTTACTTATTATCCTTTTGTTCAATTGGAAAAGCAAAAGATAGAGGATGGTTTGAAAATAGATAGCTTGATGGATATAGCAGTTAATAAGGTTTTTACAATTTATCAGAATCCGAGAAGCAGGGATTTTATTGACCTATATCTTATTATTAAAAGCAAGAATTTTGTTTTTCGTGATCTTCGTCAAAAGGCAAGAATGAAATTTGATACGCATATTGATCCGTTACAAATGGCGCAGAAGTTGTTATTAGCGCAGGAGGTACGCGATTTTCCGCGTATGGTTATGCCACTTGCGCCGCAGGAGTGGATACAATTTTGGATGGATGAGGCTGGAAAATTAAAAAAAGAAGTTTTGGTTTAGTTAACTCACTCACCTTACGCAAAATATTATTGTTCGAGCGCAGGTTGCCTGAGGCGACCGGAGTCGAGAACTTCTCGATGCCCCCGCTGAGCGGGGTTACTCGAAGAATAAACTGCGTAACATGAGTTAACTCATTGTTACGCATCATTGTCATTCCCGCGACTTTGTCCTTCCGAAGCCTTGTGCGAAGGAGGAAGGGGGGCGACCCCATGCGACCCTTCGAGGAAGGTAGTCCTCTTGTAGGAAAATGGGTAGCACCCTTGTGGCGAATCCAGAGGGGTAACCTTAAAGATTAATATACAAAGAGTTGGATTCCTGGTTTGCCTCCAGGAATGACAAGAAGTTATTGGATTATATAAATATTTCTTCAGGTTTTTGATTGTACCAACTTATGTTATCTCCCGATACTTTTCCAGTAATATTTCCTTTGATCCAAAAAAGGTCCGACAGGTCCCTGCAGCTGGGAATATAACTGTAAAGCGTCATTTATGATAGCCGCTTGAGCATTTTCAGACATATAATCCTGTCCGTAAGTGAAATTTAGTTGGGTTGTTTCGTGAGTTGTTCCGGGTCCGCCTGTTGGTGCACCGTATTCAGTAATCTAAATTTGTTATTGCTCATCATTTCCGGTATTTGGAGAGAGGGTGCGAGGTTGATTCAGGCGGAGGGTGGCGATCAGTAGCGGTCATTCGAGTTGGCGTAGTCTTTTTTCGTGATCGTCAACTCTAACCTGAAGTTCCCTGGCGTGGTGTGCTCCAACAGTATTTTCGTCTCTCAAATCATCAACAATTCCCACAAATTTATCTAATGTATTCTGGAGCTTGTCTAATTTTACGTCAAGTTTTTTATTATCTGTTTTAAGCTCTTGCATGTCCTCTTCCAGATTCTCTACTTTTTCTTCTACCCTCAGAATTTCTCCACGGATTGACTTAGATTCTGTTTTTAATTCTGATCTTAGATTTTTGATATCCTTTTTTGTTTCGGTTCTGAGTTCCAGAATATCCTTTTTTGTTTCGGTTCTGAGTTCCAGAATATCCTTTTTTGTTGCCGGCGCGTTGATGTCCATAAAAGACAGTATATCATCCCGTATTGCCCAATCGTCAATAGATCAAATGCTATCAATTTTTACCACAAAAACATTACTTTACTTATTTGATTCTCAAACCGGATCACGCGGAGGGCGGAGTTGATCATCTCTTTTTTAACCCCGGCCTGCTTGAGTATCGGAATCGCTTTTGTTTTTATTTCTTCGAGAGTTGGTTGTTGCATATGAGCTGGTATAGCATAATTGAATTAGAGGCGGCGATTATTTTAAGATCACGTTCATCATTTTTCTGTTAAATTCTATAGTAAACGTGTCAAAAAATCCCTCCTAGCCTCCCTTTAGCAAAGGGAGGAATTCCCCACTTCGCTAAAGCTACGTTAGGGGCAGGCCCTCCTTTTTTTTAAATTAATAGTACCCCCAGTGAGCACTTACTTGTTTTGACATCCTCAGCTGTTTTATATATAATACCCTATAGTTATAATAAAGATTAAGAAGTGTGCTTATGTGGGCAATCGGTGGATTTATTGTTCTTGAGGATAAGCTTTTTTTAGGAGCTGGTCTATTTGTTTTTTAAAAGGTGGCAATATTTCAATAATTGTATACCATACCAGATCTAAATCAACACCAAAATATTCATGAATCAGTTTGTTGCGCATACTTAAGGGTTTTTGCCATTCTACTTCTTTATGTTGTGTTAAATATTCTTCGGGCAGATGCCTAACAGCCTCACCAATAATTTCTAAACGCCTGACAACAGCGTCCTGTTTGTCTTTGTGATGATGGTCTTTGAATGTTACTTTATCCAAACCTTTTATGTAGGATTCAATATCCCCGATGCTTTCGAAGATATGGTGCAAGAATACATCAGGGTCTTTTATCATAGGAGCTTAGCTTGATTCGCGAAAATATATTTTTTTAAATATTTTGAAACTGAATTATAGGTTACAACATCAACGTCTTTATGTAAAACTTTTTTTAGACGATCTTCTAAATCAATCAAGTCAAAGAGGGTTTTTCCTTCCGGTAATTCGACAAGAATATCGATATCACTATCGTCCCTTTGTTCTCCGCGAACATAAGATCCGAAAATAGAAGATCGTTTGACACCCGCCGCTTTGAGGATAGGAGATGCTTTTTGTTTTATTTGTTCGAGAATTGTTTGTTCCATATATTTGTAGTATAGCATATTTTTTGAGTAATTTATTTTTGAGTAGGGTGAATTTTTGATAAGAGCGCATCGTATTTTCATGTTTGGTATAGTACAATAGCTAAAGTGATTGCGGGAATCGGTTGCGGGGATGATATTTATTGAGGAAAAGGAATGGTATGATATTCTTCGTTTGCCTGCAATCAATTGAGGGGTAACAGTTCAGGAGTTATCAAAGCTTTTAATAAATATCATGGCATTTTTTGGGTTCTTTTTTTAGCTTTTTTCATATGCATAAATTCTTTCTTTTGTAGGAAATCTTTTTATGAAATCATTCCATCTCATGATAATGATTGGTTTTATTACGGGTATTAAAGCGATATTGTTATGAAATATATTTGACTTATCTTTCTGTTGTATTAAAAACTTTGTTATTTTTAGCTTGTAAGCTTCTATGTTTTCCCCTTTTGACTTATCCGGTTGACGTAATATTATTTTCCCTGCTTTTTTGTAGGGTTTATGTGAATCACCCGTCATGACACAATCCCTAGTAGCTATAGGATATTTATACTGTCCCATTTTAAATATTTCAGGATCATCAAACCTTTTTCGTCCGGTAATTCTTCTTTTGCGAGTAGTCAAGATAACTTTGCATGTCGCCGGTTTCTCAAATGAATCTTTATAATCGTCTCCAACACTCTCATCAAAAACGATCAGGAGCTTTTTTTTCATTGGTACATTGGAGGAGTAAGATAGCTATAATGTTGTGCAATTTCTTCTAAAGCATTCTGTAGTGTTTCTTTTTCCAGAGCAGAATGAGATTCAACTATTTCTTTTATCGTATAGCCTTTAGAGATGTCTTCCAGAATAAGATAAAGAGGTATATTTGTATCTTTTATGCAAAGCAACCCCTTGTGAACGTCCTGGTTTATGTATATGTATATATATTGATGGTTATTTATGCGCTTCATTTGATTTTATACTACTATAATTTCCTATACTTTTCAACTACTAAATGCACGTCATTTACATCCAGCTTTGACGACACGCCTCTTTTTTAGTATAATACCCTATAGTTATAAATAAATGAAAAAGTATATAGTGATTCGTTGTATAGGAATTCGATTTATTTGATGGCGAGTACTGGTGTGATGGCTTTTTTTGGGTTCTTTTTTTGGATGATCAATGCGAGGATTATGTCTTGAAGAGGAGGCGTGGAGTTAATTCGCGCGGAGGCGGCGAGGCTGTTACTTTTTTCAGGCGGTGGTCAGATGTAAAACTTATACTTGACGAATAGTCATATATTATATATACTTTGTTTATATGAATGTTGCAGTAATTAATGTTAAAACAACTGACGAAACGAAAAAACAAGCGAAGAAAGTTGCGGAAGAATTTGGTTTGAGCTTGAGTTCTCTCGTTAATGCCTTGATCAGACAGGTAATCCGTACGAAGTCGGTTAATTTAAGTTTTGAGACAGAGGAACCCAGTGAGTATTTGATAAAATCTCTCAAAGAATCTGAGGAACAGTTGAAGCGCGGCGAAACATCTCCTCTATTTGATAATGCCGAGGATGCAATTTTATGGCTGAACGATAAAAATAGAGCATATGAAGGTTAAGTATACGAAAACATTCGCGAAGCAATATGATAAAGCGAATATAAAAATTCAAAAAACTTTCAAAGAACGGCTCAAGCTTTTTTCGGAAGACCCAAGAAGCCCTCAATTAAGAAATCATCTATTGAAAGGCACATATAAAGGGTATAGGAGTATTAATATTACCGGAGATTGGCGGGCAATTTATCGGGAAATACAAAAGGAAGAAAATGATGAAATATATGCATATTTTTCATTCTTAGGAACGCATAGCCAGTTATACCGATAAGCTGCTTTGATTTTATCCTCATTTTTTAGTATAATACCCTATAGTTATAAATAAATGAAAAAGTATATAGTGATTCGTTGTATAGGAATTCGATTTATTTGATGGCGAGTACCGCTGTCATGGCTTTTTTCGGGTTCTTTTTTTGGATGATAAACGTGAGGCTTTATTTCAAGACTACACACATGGCTTTTCTTTTAAATTCAATAGTAAACGTGTCAAAAAATCCTAGTTGTCCGGCTAATCCTCCAAACTCGTCAGGGGAAAATTCAAATGAAAATATTGCCGGTGAGGAAAAAAATTTCCCTTCAACACCAATCTCAATGTGTGCGTCATATGTGATCAGCCGATATGCGGGAGATCGCGCGTTGGTACTTTGAAAAGTATTGGCTCTTTATAGCCTTTTTTCTTTGCTTCCTCGTATGCTTTCTTTGCGCTTTTATGCGCGCTAATCACTTTGTCTTTTTCGGTTAAGGCAACCCATAAGCCTTTAAATTGTTTGAGTATTTTTGAAAGGTCAACTTGTTTCATTGTAAAAAAATTATATCAAAATTTCTGTTTGCTTGCAATGTTTGTTTTGACATCCCCAGCTGTTTTATATATAATACCCTATAGTTATAAATAGATGAAAAACCATTTAGATACGATTAATAATGAGATATTTGCTCCTACGTTAGTAATCATACAAGATCTTCCATGGGGTCATCCTGTACTACTTATGAAAAGAGTCTATGCACATTTCGCGGATGATTCGCTGTATAGGAATTCTATTTATCTGATGTTGAGTACTGCCATCATATCCTTTTTCGGTTTTTTCTTTTGGATGATAAATGCACGTCTTTATACTCCCGAACAAGTCGGTATCGCTACGACGCTTATTTCCGTTATGGGACTTATCGGCAGTTTCACAATGCTTGGATTAAATGTCGGTATTATCAGATTTTTGCCCAATTCAGAAAATAAAAACGAGATAATTAATTCAAGTTTTACCATAACTGCTGTACTTTCCATACTTTTGTCTATTATATTTCTATCAGGACTTAATATATTCTCTCCCTTGCTTTTAATTCTTAGGGAAAACGTATTTTTAGCTTCGTCTTTCGTAATTTTCATAATTATCGGCTCAATGAACGCGATTGCCGATAGTATTTTTATCGCTTACAGATCGGCGAAATATACGCTTTTGAAAAATTTCGTATTCAGTATTTCCAAGCTTATTTTTCCTTTCTTCCTCGTTGCTTTTAACGCGTATGGGATATACGCGTCTGTCGGTATTGCCAGTATCATTGCTTTTGTCGTATCAATCGTTTTATTGATCTATTATTTTAAATATCAACCAAAATTTAGCCTGAATATTCGGGCTATAAAAAAAATCGGATCATATTCTTTCGGTAATTATATTGCCGGATTTTTAGCCGCTCTTCCGGTGATGGTGTTGCCGATAATTATCGCTAACAAAATAGGCGCGGCGGAGGCGGGGTATTTCTATATTGCCCTGATGACTGCCGGTATCATATTTATCATTCCGAATGCCGCTACCCAGTCACTTTTTGCAGAAGGGTCGCATAGGGAGGAGGAGATGAAAGAACATTTGATGAAAAGTATAAAAATAACAGCCCTGCTATTAATTCCTGCGACTTTGATAATAGTATTTTTTGGGAATTATATTCTTCTTGCATTTGGGAAGAGTTATTCGTCAGAGGCTTTCAGGCTTTTGCAGCTTATGGCGGTTTCGGGGATTTTTGTTTCTATAAATTATATCCTGAGTACTATTTTGAAAGTGAGGAATAGAATTAAGGAGTTAATAGGCATAAATGCTTTCAGCGCTTTGGTAATTGTGTTATTGAGTTATTTATTTATAAATTTACATTTATGGGGCATCGGAATAGCCTGGCTTATAGGACAGGCAATAATGTCTTTGATCTTTATTTTTACCGTATTCAGGAAGAAGTAAAAGTAAACCCATAGTCTCTATTGACATATTTTAATTTAGTGATAGACTGAAATAGTGAATAGTAATTCTGTTAAATCAATATTCTTTAATGAAATTATAAAGAAAAAATTAATAGGTACAGCCTTGGCGCTTACTACGTTTGTAATAGTATTTCTTACAGGTTATTCGATAGTTAACGCTCAGTTTATCAGCAGCTCTAATACTCTTATAGTAACAGGTGTTGTAACAGCTAAGTCGGCGACGAATTTTACCATCTTTACAGACAGCACAGAGCCTATTACATTTGCAATTAATAAAAAAACCGTTATTACAGGCAGCGGCCACACATTTTCAGTCGGAGATTCCGTACGGGTAATCTCAAAGAACAATATTGCCCAGGTTGTTAATGTCGGGGCTCCTGTAAGCGGATACGGTTATCCGGGAGATAATGTGGTTATAAACAAAGGAAAAGTTACCGCAAAGACGAGCAGCAGTATTACAGTGAACACAGGGACGGCAATAGTGACTGTCCAGATACTCCCGTCAACTCGCTTTATCAAAACCACTTTAAGTTCTCTCAGTATTGGGAATACCGTGATTATTACAGGCAAAGACAACGGTGCATCATATGTAGCCAATACGGTCATTAAGAAGTAAAATTCCCCTTTACAGTTTCAAAAGAATGATATCCGTATCTTCGTAAATTATTTCAAATTGTCCTTTTTCACTCAGAAATTTATATTTTTCCCAATCGGCAACTTTGGCAATTATTATATGTGTAACCCCTTGTAAAGTAAGAAATTTTTTTGATTGAATAGTTGCCTGCTGAAGATACAACAATTCCAGAACTTCCGTGTCCCAGATTCCCTGATCCTGATTCAAGAGGTATACATTCTCAATCCCCTTTCCCACTACTACTTCTCTGTCGAAAAAAGTACCTGCCGGATTGGAGACAATACGCTCATGAGAAAAAGGGAACCGCATATAGGCATGCCACGGCAGGAAAAGCATTTTAACAGCTCCTTCTTTCTTTGTTAACTCATTCACAGCATACCAGCCGTGGGGATAGTCCGCTGCCCGTACCTGGCTGCTAAACCCTAAGAAAATGGTATTCGTCATAAGAAAAGGTATGGTAATCGCGCTAATAAATATTAACTTTCCATACCACTCGTTTTTTGACAACCGGCGCGTAAGCAATCTATATCCCAGGGGCACAAAAAACGCGTAGGTCAAAGCCAGGATCCCTGCCGCCTTTTGGGTATCACGAAGTCCGTTGAATCCATAGAGATGATTATAGAGAAAATCAATAACGGGTTTGGTAAAGGCGCTCCCGTATCCTACTGAAATTATCAATGCCGGCAAGAAAACCAAGACCAATGTTATTGCCAGGGAGTTACGTTTTTTTAATTGCGCGACCGCGCCGAGCGACGCGATCATGAGTATGAGAGGAGTGATGATGAACCAGTAAGGAAATATGTCTTTGGGAAGGACAGTATAACTTCCCCAAAATCCGTACAGCGAAAGGACGTTGAAGAACGCGCCATACCACGGATCGGGGCGGGTCGTATACGCCGGAAAATCATTCAGGGTAATAGCGGACAAAGTAGCCGCGGAGCCGGTACGCGCCAGCCAAAATAAATTGATAGTCAAAAATATGATGAGAAGGAGAGGGAGAAATTTCGCATATGTACGAATCCTTGCCCGCTTGATAAGCAGAAATACAATAAATAATACCGGCAGGAAGAATGATGCTATATACCAGTAATGCAGGCTAAGGATAGGATAAATACTGTAGAGAAAAGCAAATGCAGGAAAGTTGTGCCTGTCCGGATTATTTAGAAATTTCAGAAAGAAGTAAATCAAGAGGGGCAGGATTAAATATCCCAGAAGCACATGCCATTGTCCGGCCAGCAGGCGTTCGTAAAAATACGGATTTAAAAGATACATAAAACCGCTTACCAACGCCCATTTTTTTTCCATGAAAGCTGAGGCAAGTTTGTACATGCTTACCTGGGTGAAGAAGATGATGAGAGACAGGAGTATTTTCTGTATTACTTCCGAGGGCATAAAGGAATTGAGTACCTGCAGAATAAAGATAAGCGGGATACTTTCATTGATACCCTGAGGGGATAATTTTGACAAGCCGATACGCGGGCCCCATACCATATCCAGAAGGAATATATATCCGTGTCCGTATAACGGGAGCATGATGGAGAGCGTGATAAGAAAAAAAAGTATGTAGGGAAAATATTTTTTCAGGTTATTTTTCATTTTCATTTTGTTCTTTATTTTCTTGTTTGTACTCAATCAGCGACTTTACGACGCCGATGACGAGGAAGTAGTACGCCCAGACGGCAAATTGTTCGGCCCAGTTTTTGAGATCCAAGTAAATAAAGTTATTTTCAAAGGCCAGAAGGAATGGGCAGAAAATGAGGCATACGAGGGCGAAGGCGAAGGAAATTCTTGAGTCAAGATCCCAGAGGATCAGCGCGAAAAAGAAGATAAGGAACAGGCATGAGTCAATCTGCCATTGAAGATAAAAGTGCGTGAGGAGGAAGAAGGAGACAAGCAATGCAATCATACCGGCGTTTTCTTTGAGTGTTGCCTTTTTCACGAGGCGCAGGAAGCCTGAGAGAAGGTCTTTTGGGGTGAGAATGTAATCTGTGAATTTAAAAGACATAGGGAAAATTAGATTTCTAATTTTTTTATTGTTTTTCTTTTTCGCCAATCATATATTAAGTAACCAAGGCAGGATATGAGGGTTATGCCGGAGATGAGGAGGCCGAGATAGAACCAGCGTTGCGGGAAGAATTCGATGACAAGTTCTATATCGTAGGATCCATCTGGATTTTTTGTACATCCATTCCCCTCTTTTTTACAAAGTTTATTTACATCAACATACCAAGCGTTTAAGAAATCGTTCAATTTCAAGTGGTTATCATCGGAAATTTTGTCAGGGCTAACAAACGGAATCCAACTATTTAAAATACCCTGAGCCTTGCTGTTGTTCATTTCCAATTTCCATTGAGGATGATAACTTTCGCTCATTGCGAGGAAAAAAGGAGTAGTAGCTCCTTTCACATGGACGATTTTTTTTGTTGGATTAACGAGGTTAAATTTTATACTTTTCGGGTTTTTCAAATTAAGTTGCGGATCGCTGACCAAATAATACTTATCCTCCAAATCCGGGATTTCTACGAATTTGAAATTGTCATAGCGGACAATATTATTTGTTTTCCCGTCACTTTCATAAGCATATACAGCAATACTTACAGAAGTTGTGCCCATCGGAATCCTGATCTTCTTTTCAAATTTTTGCCAATTTTGATTTTCAATATCCAACCTTTCGCTGATGACGGTTTTATTTTTATCGTTAAAACTTAAATAATATCCAGCCGTTTTGCTATTCGGACTTTGATAATCAAAACTTATGAGATAAACAGAATTTTCGTTGACAGAAAAAGAAGTGCCAGTGCAGGCAGAATGTCTCCTTGCTTCTAATTGCAAAGATTTCGAGCCCTCACTCGCTACATTGCCAACCTTCATTCCCAGATCGCCTTTATTATCATAATTATGACAGTCACCTACCTTTTCTTGCCATAAGCCATTTTCAAAAGAACCATTAAGAATATTATTTTCAAATTTAAAATCAGGGTCAGAATATTCAAATATATTTTCTTTTTGAAGCGAAATTTCTTGTTTCTCAAATTCCGGCTGATATTCAATTTTCACTTCGTCTTCATGGTCCAGCTTGAGCAAAGAAAAATTATCATAACGATTGATGATGTTTGTAGTTTCATCAACGGAATAAGCATAAAGATAAAGTCGAGCAGAAGTCGCGCCGGCGGGAGATTTAATTTTTCGGGAATAGGTTTGCCAATCCTGATCTTTAACAAAAATTCGTTCACTCACCACTGTTTTTGCATCATCATTAAACGCTAAATAATATCCGGCATTTTTGGCATTTGGGCTTTGATAATCAAAACTAAAAAGATAGTCTTTGTTTTCTTGCACATCAAATAAATTGGTCGTGCAAGCAATATGACGCACTGCTTCCAATTGTAAATATTGATTATTTTCAACAACTCCAACATTACCACCATTAATATTATCTAAATTTATATTATTCTTCGGTTCGGTACCGAGCTTTATATCCAAAATCGGATTATTATCATAGGCGTTGCAATCGCCAACTTTTTGATCCCATAGGCCATCCTGAAAAGAAGCATTAGGAATGAGATTTTGACCATCAGTGGAATAGATTGGAATTTGAATATTTTGATTTATAGTTCCAAGTTTTTGGTTTTCGTTCTTTTCAAGTGGAATTAATTTTGTGCCAAAATTAAGATAATATTTTTTATCAGGAGATAGTATTTTTTGATACAAAAACTCTGTACCCAAATCTTGATTTATTTTTTCGCCGTTTACAAATAAATTGTCGTTATCTTTTTTATAGAGATTAAGATATTGATTCTTTTGATTAAATGAATAGTACAGGCTTGTTTTGCTTTTATTATCATAAATAGTATTTACGCTGTTTTGATTTGCCAATTCAAATTCATTTTTCATTTTATCGCTTATATCAGAGCTTTTTACGCTTTCAAATAAATTACTTAGAACAGTTAAATTATTGTTTTTATTGCTTGTAACAAAACTAAATTCATTTTTAAGTACATTATTTATAAAATCATATTTTTGATTAAGATTGCCAATCGAAATGAAAGAATAAACGTTGTTTAGCGAAGATATATGAGGTTTATAATCTTTGTTTTCATAAACTACTAATTCTTTTGTTCCAATATTAATTTTTTCTAGTAAACCACTCTTATCAAGTTCTGAAATGTACCATTCTCTTATATTTGAATTTTCCCTACCACCGTAATGGATAAAAAAATCATCATCATTAGCTTTATCCTGAAGAGGAACAATTACATATTTAATAGAAGAAATATCAAATAAATTATTTGTACTCGGCAATTTAAAAACATCGATAATTCTATTTTGAATTAGTTTTTCACTTTCATTCATTTCTAATATATTTTTCCATGCGCTTCCAATTACACTAACATTGCTAATCTTCGGCTTTTGATTAGTAAAAATACTCCACCGCGAATCACTCGGTGTCCAAAATGTTCTAAAATAGTCTGATTGTTTTAATATAAAATCTTTCAAAATAATATAGTCATTCGGAATATGCTTTGGAATAAATATGGTTTCTACTTCGCCGGTAATTAATGGCTTCATATTCCAGAAAAAAATAGCAATTAAAATTGACACAAAAGTCAAAAAAAGATATCTGTTTATAAATTTATTTTTATGTTCCTGCAACAAAAGCAAGCCATATGCAATTAAGCCAGAGTAGCCAATCGCTATTAATAAATAAAACTTAGAAGCTTCTCTAAATAAATTAAACCCCGGGAAGTTATTATAAAGCCAGAGATAAGCGCCAGATATTGGTTCTGTGGCTTGTTTAGTTAAAAAAACTCCAATAAGTGAAAGTATGCCAAAAAATATAACTTCTTTTTTATATTTATTATTTCTTCTTAATAAAAAACTAGAAAAAGCGATTATCGGAATCACCCAAAAATACCAAAATATTGGTTGTATAATAAATTGATTATTAGGCTTACTACCTGTCCATGGGTCATTTGAAAGTGCAAAAGCGTGTCCAAGATCAAATAAAAAATTACCAAAAAGTCCCCGATTAGCAATTAAGAAAATATCTTCAGAAAATCCACCGAATAAAACTGGGAATATCCAAAATATATTTAAACCGAATAAAAACAAACTGCTTAATAAAATATTTTTCCAATATTTTATAATATTAAAAATATGAAAAAATAAAAAATAAATAAACAAGATAAAGGTAACTATAAGGGCTATTCTAATTTCATAACAAATACTAATCCAATAAAGTAGACTAAAAATTAACCAATTTAATAATTTATTTCTTTCAAGTGCTATAATAAAAAAATAAAAAATCAAAGGCGTTAATGCATAAACAAATGCAATTGGCATATGCGCTGTTTGTCTAACTAAAAAATATGTAGTTGTCCCATAAAACAAAGCTATAATAAAGGAAATCAATTCATCTTTTGTTAATTTCCTAAACAATATGTAAGGGGAAATAAACCCCAAAATCGCAATAGGTATCAAAAAGGTTACTTTTGTTGCGAGATCATAAGAAAATCCTAAATTAGTAAATAATGACCAAATTGATTTAAAGAAATTGAAAGACAGTTGGATATTAACTGCTCCAAAATTAAAAAAATTAATCCATGCTCCCCATGAATAATATAATTGACTAACTGCTTTATCTGGCCAATAACTCCAGTCCGAAGAATTTAAAATCGAAAAAGGATTAAACCACTGAAGATGGCTTATCAGAGCAATGATAATTAAAAAAAAGATATATTTATATTTTTTAAAAAATAAAATCATTTTACTGCAACGATTATTATGTTAGTCGTAAGTAATGAATTTAAAAATGGTATAAATCTTAAAACAATACCAAAAAAAGAAGCACCCCCTAAAATATTAATTATTTTCAAATTACTTTTTTGCGCGAAATTAGTAGCACTTTTAAAAGTATAAAGATGCAAATGCGTCTTATCCATTATACCTGAATCGGCATAATCAAATTTTCCGAATAATAAATTGATTCTAACTTGCCAATTTGCTATATTTGGCAAAGATATTATTATCTTTCCGCCATCTTTTAGATAATTTTTTATAAAAAAATTAAGCACTACTTCAGGATACAAAACATGTTCAAGCACATCAGCAAATATTATGACATCAAATTTTATATTCCATGGTAAATTTTCTAATATATTTAAATCATAAAAAATAGCATCTTTATAGATAATTTTTGCATTTTGAATGCTTTCATCTAAATAATCCAATCCGTAAAATATATTTGACTTATCGGAATTTTTACCAATATACCCATCATTACAACCAACATCTAGAATAACTTTATTATCTCCAATATTTCTTAAAATAATACTATGAGTCGAATAGCTACTAAATAAATTTAATCTGTAAAAGTTTTTTGTCATTATAATTAAATATTATTTTTATAAAAATTTATTAAATGATGCACTTTAGCGAATCCAAAATACATTTTTTTCATTATTTCAAAATCACTTACTCTTCTATTATCCTGAACCCATTTTCTTTTTTGCACTATCTTTTTGAAATTAATAATATTAAACCACCAACCTTCAACGTATGAATATGCAATTTTTGGTTTTAATGATATTAAAAAAAAGATTATCTCGAAAATATTCTGAGCAAAATAAATCGGCAAAATCCATAGTAAATAAAACCAAGTATAATTTTTTAAAAGCATTTGTAATGTGTTTTGATTTCTCCAAAGAAATACTTTATATTTAATTCCGGAACCAGTGCTACCAGCTCCTGCATGATTAATAAAAATATAATCGACGTAACTGAATGTTTTTAAAAATAGATTTAATCTCCAAAACCAATCCAAATCTTCGCAATACATAAAAAAATCGTTATCGAACCCCCTCGTACTTTTATATAAGTTTTTTTTAAATAAAAGACAGACCCCGCTAATATAAAAATTGCGTAAATTTTTATATTTATCGCATTGAAAGCTGACTGGGTGTCCAAAAACATCTATTGTGCTTATGTGCGTAGTTAGAGAATGCCCTTGATAATTTATTTCCCTTGGTGCAATAATATCAAATTTATTATGTAAATAATATTTTAACATATTTTCAAGAAAATTATTATTAAGCCATGTATCATTATTTAATAATAATATAAATTCTCCTTCCGTACGATCTATGCCTAGGTTGTTTCCTCCACCAAACCCTAAATTTTTATTGCTTTTTATGATTTTTACTTCAGGATATTCTTCTTCTATATAATCATTACTGTCATCAGGTGAGTTATTGTCAACAAAAATTATTTCAAAGTTTTTATAAGTTTGATCGTATAAAGAATCTAGACATTTTTTCAGCCATTTTTTTCCATTATAATTAACAATTATTATTGATATTAAATTGTTCATACTTAACCCAATATTATATCTTTTTATTTAACAAAAAAACAATTTGAGTTGCAAATAAGCTAGGATATAATTTACCAAGAGGCGACAGAAGTAAAAATCTTTTTTTTACGATATTTATACCCACAGATTTTAATATTTCCAGATTAGTTGATTCAAAAAGTTTTTTCATTGAATTTAGAGTAAAAAATCGTAGGTGTGTTTTATCCATTACTCCAATATCTGTATAACTCCAAAATCCTAACAGATGTAATATTCTATATAATATGAAACCTATATTTGGTAAAGATACCAAAATGAAACCATTGTCTTTTAATTTCTCTTTAAATAAGCTTATGAGCTTATTGGGATTTATTGTATGTTCCAATACATCTCCAAAGACAATAAAGTCGTATTTATCTTTTATTAAATTTGAGTTGAAATCGATATTCAAATCTATTCTATATAGGTTGTTATAACCAACATTTTTTGCAAGACTTAAAACATCTTCGTTATTATCAATTCCATCTATCGTGCAATCAATATTGTTCTTTAGTTCCGAACCAAGCGCGCCTGTCCAGCAACCGACATCTAATACTTTTGGACATTTAATACTGGACTTCAAAATCATTTTTAGTATTTCAGGATTAACATGATTATATTTTTTAAATTGTTTGTTTTCCATAAATAAATCCTTTAAAAGAATAAAATAAACTAACAAATAGTAAAAGTATATTAATTAAGGGAAGTAGCACTATTTTTTTATCAGAAATTTCTTTCAAAAATACAAGTTTAGTATAAACAAAGGAATAGATAATTACAAAAATAATTGTAAATAATTGTAAATATGGAATAAATGATCCAATAACAAGAATCTCTCTAAAAAAAGATAAAATAAATCCTTTTGTATTTAATATTCCGTATTTTCTTAATACGGCACCTTGTGCCTCTGCAAGTTGAGCTTCCTTTTTAATTAGCTTTTTAAGACTAAAATTAAAATCTTTATTATGAAGATGTATAATTTCAATTCCTGAAGAAAAAACCTTTAACTTTCCAATTTTATTAATTCTAATTTTAATATCGCTATCTTCCCCAGCTGTTCTATAAGTTGTTTCATTAAATAGTCCGATTCTATTTAAAAGTAATTTTTTATTAAAACAATCAAATTTTCCTGTGATCATTTTTAATCTTTTTCCAACAAATCTGCTGAATAAACATTTTTGCCAAAAATTATAATCTTTCCAGACAGAATAAGGGTGTAAAATTATTGGATAAGAAGCAATGACATCTTCATTTTTTAGTAATGGCTCTAACATTTTTGAAAAAGAATTATAACCTATCAACACTATATCCGCATGCATTAATATAAAATAATCAGTTTTTGAAAGTTCAATTCCTTCGTTGTAATTTGCAGCTAAACCATTTGATTTTGTATGTATAATTAATTTTGTCTTAAATGAACTTTCGTTTTGATATTTTTCAATAAGATTTCTTGTATTATCATTCGAATTATCATCAATTATAATAATTTCTTCAATTAATTCTTTATGATTTTGTTTTTCTAGAGAGTCAAAAACTTCCTGAATTGTTGTAAAATTATTATATACTGGTATTATTATTGTTATTTTATTCATTGTTAATTCTCTTACCAATTAAATACCCCATTCCCCCAAATCCGAATTCGCATGTCTTCATAAACAACATTCCAATTCCGGTAGCTGGGTTTGAAAAAAGTTTATTGGGATTGGAAAAATATAATTTATAACGTAACAAGATATTAGTCTGTTTTTTTAGATTTTTACTGTTTTCTTTTTTTTCGGTATAAATATTAAACTTTTTGGCATAATAGAATTTTTTTTTAATCGTTTCCAATAAACTAATTTTCCCTTCATTGTGATAAATGAAATCCGATATTCTATCAATCTTGTATTTATCGCCTATCTTTTGCGATAAATCCCAATCCTCGCCGCTGATGATTTTCTCATCGTATCCTCCGACTTCCTGAAACACTTTTTTCTCAAAAAATCTCGCAGCTTCAATCCAGTCAACGCCAACATAAAAAGATTTTTCCAGTTTTTTACACCCTGCCCAAAATCCTTTACCAAATGATTTTTCTGGAATAATAATGCTCTTTATGTTCTGATCTATTATAGTTTTTTTTACACAGTTTTTAACTACATCTATAGAAAGTACCATATCGCTGTCGATAAAAAGTAAAAACTTTCCAGTTGCGTATTTAGCCCCGAAATTTCTCTGTGAACTTCGTTCGGGTCCATAGTTAAATACATAATCTGTATATTTCCGTGATATTGTTTTTGTATTATCGGAACTGTTGTTATCTACGACAATAATCTCAATATTTTTGTATGATTGTTTATGAATAGACTTCAAGCATGATTCTATAGTTGTTGCTGAGTTTTTAGTTGGTACGATTACGGAAATTATGGGGTTACTTAACCTATTCATAATTATTTTTTCCTGTACTTTACAAATATAGTTACAAATCCTTTATGACTTTTGTATTCTTCATCATCATGTTCGAGAAAAGTATTTTCAAAAAAACGTTTACGTCTAAATATCCATTTGGTTATGTACATATTTAGTGATGAGAATAAACTCCACCAAGATCCAGTAACTTCCATTTTTTCGATGGAAAAACCATGATCTTTTCCATACTTTAGTAATTTTTCTTTAGAATAATGACGATGGCCAATCAACCACCATGCAGGATCGAATATATTATTAAATAAATTTCGATAAGGTGTAGATAAATAAAATTTACCACCTTTTTTTAAAACTCGGTGTATTTCAGAAAACATTATAGTTTCAGTATTTTTCGGAATATGTTCTATTACTTCCCATGATACTGCTGTATCAAATGACGATTTTTTGCATGGTAGCTTTATTGCGTTACCTACAATAAATTTAGCTTTTTTATTTTTGATATGCTTTTTAATTGTGATAAGATCATTTTCAGTAATTTCAGTACCGACAATTTTTTTCGCTCCTTTTTTAAAAAAATGTAATTCACACCATCCGTATCCGCAGCCAATATCCAGAATTGTCTTATTATATACATCTTTAATATCAACGAAGCGAAGGCTTTCGGCAAGTCTTCCTTTAATGTTATATGTTGGTTTTTCGTTAAGTATATTTTTCATTTTGCGATAAAAGTTTTATAACTAAAATCAAAATTAAATTCTTTACTCCAAAGCCAAGCATTTGTGCTAATTTTTTTGTATTTTTGTTTATCTTTAAAAAGTTCAACAATATTTTGAGAAAGTTTCTCAATTGTATTTTTAATGCAAATTAAGCCGGTTTGGTCATGTTTTACGCTATCTCGTAGACCATCAGCATTGTAGGTGACAGCAGGTGTTCCTTGGGAGTTTGCTTCGGTTACTACAATACACCATCCTTCCTTTACGCTTGTGACAAGAAGAAGATGGGCTTTTTGCATGATCTCTATTTTTTTATTTTTATCTATTTTACCTAAATAATGTATAGAATTGGTATATTGTGAGTCATGAATCATTTTTTTTATTTTCAATCCGTAATTTCCACTCATATCTCCGGCAATTAAAAGTTTTAGATTTGGAATTTCTTTTTTTGCCAATTCAAATGCTTTTATAATGTGATCAGTCTGTTTCATTGCTCTAATTGACCCCAAAGATATTAAAGTCGGGTTTGGATATTTTTCTATTTTTTTTAAGTCATCAACAGGTTTGAATTCAATTCCTATCGGAATAATTTTAATATTTTGAGGCTTAAACCCAAATCGTGTTAAATCTGTTTTTGTGCTTTCTGATTCTGTTATTACCTTCCTATCTCTTAGAAGCCAAAGATAAATAGGTTCAATGAGATAACCGAATAAATTAAGCGGGAAAAATATTTCATAAAACCAAATTTGTCGGCATAGTTGATATATTAAAAGTATATTTCGTTGTTTAACATAATATTTTGTAAGGAATGGTATGGTGTTAATTTCTTCGATGACCAGATCAGGCCAGTATTGGAGATATTTTTTGTAATATCTATAAGCCAGCCAATAGACTGTCCATTTATTGCCTACTCTTATGATTTTGTAGCCGTCAATTTTTTCTTCTCTTTTACCCCCCTTGAATCCTGCAACTAAAAAGATAACTTCTTTTCCGTCTTTTACAAGACGTTTGGCCAGTTCTTCATTTACTAGTTCTGCTCCTCCTGCCAGGGGATTTTTTCTGTCTTTCCAGGTGAACCAGAGGATTTTTTTACTGTTTTGCATATTAGTCAAAATTTTCTTTATTTCTTATTATAAAAAATGGTCTGTTAAGTATTTCTGTGTGCATATTGGCTATATAGAGAGCGATTAATCCCAGACATATCAATACTATTCCGACTAAGAACATGTTAATGACAGCTAGTTGTACGGAGCCGGAAAAATGCAGTTGCAGCGGATCTCTTAAAATATACTGTTCTGTCAGAATGAATGTACCAAATAAACATGCGATCAGGGTGATGAGGAGGCCGAGGTAGCCGGCGAGTTTGAGGGGAAAGAAGCTCAATGAAACGAAGCTGTTCATAAAGAGTTTGGACAATTTACTAAGGCTGTATGTTGGCTTACCGTATCTTCTCTCCTTCGCGTCAAAATAAATTAGTTCTCTTTTAAATCCCAGCCAGTCGATAAGCCCGCGGGTGATCCTGTTGCGTTCGGTGCAGTTGTTGAAAGCGTTAATCACCTTTCTATCAAGTAATCTGTAATCCGTGCCATGCGGAACAAAATTGGAGTCGCCGACTAAACGCAGCAGGGTATAAAATATTCGCGACCCGTGTTTTCTTAAGAGATTTTTGTTCTTGCTGGATTTTATTACTCCTACAACTACTTCCGCGCCTTTTTCCCAGAGAGCGATAAATTGAGGCATCAGTTCGACAGGATGTTGCAGATCGCCGTCAATGATGACAGCGGCGTCACCGGAGGCATATTTGAGTCCGGCAGATACGGCAATTTCTTTTCCGAAATTCCTTGAAAATTCAAGATATTTGACGCGCGCGTCCGACTGAGTGAATTTTTTGATTTCAGTATCGGTGTCATCCGTACTTCCATCGTTGACAAATATCAGTTCGAGGTCGTATTTATCATGTAAATTTTTCCAGACGTCAGTCAGTTCTTTATAAAACAGGGCAATGTGTCCGGCTTCATTAAAAACCGGCACGATAATTGAAATTTTTTTTTCATGATATATTTGAGCAGAGTAGCCCATAGGATACTATAAATGTCTATAATTGTCAATGGTTGGGTGTGGCGGGATATATATGAGTTAAAGCCTAGACTTTTATATATTTATTTAACAATGTGGTCTATGATTGCTTGCAGGTTGTAAAACGGAAGAAAGTGAATAGTAGTTCCTTCATACGTTGTTTGGAAGTATTCCCCCAAATGCACAATGTACGCCTCTTTCGGTTTGTATCTATCCAAAAATGACCGGAACGATCTGGTTGTTTGCGGGGCGGTAAAGGTAGCGTATTTTACCTCTACAGGAATAGCATTAAGACCGGTGTTAATGACGAAATCTACCCCGGCTTTCTCTTGCGTCCTCCAGAAGTGAATGGTTGCAGAGCTTAGTTGCAATCGCAAACGTTCATGCAAATCATTGAAGACAAAGTTTTCAAATAACATACCTGGCGGAGGTATCAGCTGGGTTGCTATACCGAACTGGTTGATACTGAAGTTCTTAAGCCCTAGATCAACAAAATAATAGGTCGGTGAATTGGTAATCTCTGACCGGACGTTTCTAAAATACGGAGTCACTTTCTTGACAATAAACGTTTGCTCCAAATACCATAAATAATTATTTATTGTCTCTTGTGCCACACCAAGTGAGCGGGAAAGTTCAGTAACATTTACCAGATTCCCTGCCTGTGCTGCTATCATTCTCACTAAATTCCCAAACCGATCTGTTTTTTTAATATTAAGCAACTGCTCAATATCCCGCTGCAGATAACTTTGATAGATATCGTCAATCTCAATACGTTTTTTTTCACTGGTATCTGCCAGCACGACACGCGGATAGCCGCCAAAGTTAAGATACTCATCAAGCAGGGTTCGCAGCGATTCTTTGTGGACATCAAAAACTGCAGCAAGGTCTATGAGTTCCTTATCCCCCTTCGCAGAAAACCCCGATCGTAAGATCGGGAATGAATGCGAAGATTTTCTGCTTCGGAGGGATTTCACTCCCAACGACGTATTGGAATGAAACCCCGACCGTAAGGTCGTGGGAGCTTCATCTGGTTTTGAGAAACGATACTCTGTCTTGAAATTCACAAACTCTTCAAAACTAAGCGTCGTCATCTGAAACAACCGTTTACGCCCGGGGAGAGACTCATGAATTTTTTCTTTAAGCTCCAAGCTGCCGGAACCGGAGATAATAAATTTATAGGGTAACTTCATATCATAAAGTCCTTTGAGAAAAAGTCCTGCGTTTTCTATGCGTTGAATCTCGTCCAAAAAGATGTACCCACTTCCCTCTCCTACCTCAAGTCGGATTGCATGGACTAACTGTTCTTGTGAGGCAAAGTACGGTTTGTGAGAAGAAATATCTACGTTGAGGAACATGGTTTTTTCACCTTTGTTATCCAAATGCTTTTTTAACAAGTCCATAAGGGTTGTTTTCCCTGCTTGTCTCGGCCCAATAATGAGTGTGAAAACGTCAGGTGTACTCAAATGTTCTTTGATTTGTGGGTAAAGAGATCGCTTAATGAGCATATACTTGTATTATACGCCGGTTATTTGCCAAGTCAAGTCGTCTTTTAACCCGATTAAAACATGGATGGCGGCATTAGCCATGCTGTATGTAATGAGGCACTAATGCGCAGTTTTATGGTTTTATCCCCCTTCGCAGAAAACCCCGATCGTAAGATCGGGAATGAATGCGAAGATTTTCTGCTTCGGAGGGATTTCACTCCCAACGAAGTATTGGAATGAAACCCCGACCGTAAGGTCGTGGGAGCTTCATACCCCTCTTTGAATTTGTCAATGATGAGCTATGGTCGAATCTATACCCCTCTGCTTTCAAAATGCGAAAGTATAAGGACTCTTCGCTAAAGCTTCGCTGTCCTTATGGCTTCGTAGCCTTAGGGCGAAGTGCCATAATACCTAACCCTCCTTCGCTAAAGCTACGGAAGGGCACGGCGATA